>DASQFN010000075.1 GCA_035633115.1 Gemmatimonadaceae bacterium
GTCTTCCGTGAGCGAGCATTCTGGATGTTCTCGACCGCGCACCGCGTCGGAGACATGCGCCGCCTGATCAAGTACTTCAACCGCACCCCGGAGTCGGTGTTCCCTACCGGCGGGTGGCACAAGGGCGGCAACTACGGCACCGATGTAAACTTCCCCGTGCCGCAGGCCGAGGAGAACAACCCGAACGTAACAGCTGGCAAGGCTTGCACCGACCGAGCCGCCTAGCGCCATCTCGTTCGGATTGAAGCGTGGTGTGTAGTACCGGAACGGCCGCACGGATGCTCTCGCATTCGAGCGGCCGTTCAACATTTCCATTCGCATCCGTTTCTTTACCGACTGTCGCGAGTCGCGCCTGAACGAAGCCGGGCGATTTCCTGATCGCGCGCAGCCGCTCACCCTTGTAAACAGGTCGCGCCTTTACGTCACCTGCAAGAGCAGATACCCGGCCCACAATGAGCCGACGAGCGCGCCACCGTAAAGGAGCGGGTTGATCACTTCGTTCAGGTGCTTGATCTGCAACCCATCATAGAGTGTGTAACGGAAGCGATGGGCTCCGTGAAACAGCGAAAACATGCACAGGACGAATAAAACCACGCGCGTGAGCGGATGACGCAACAGAACGAGCAGATGCTCGTGGCCAGGTGGCGAGATCCATCCAAGAGGGAACGCGAGTCCGAACAAGAATAGCAGGCTGGGTATCAGCATCGCCGACACCACGCCGCCGGCGCTGAAAAGCAGCCACAGCAAGGGCTCCACGGATCGTCTCGCCATTTACTCTCCGAGAACGAGCCAGACCACGAGCGCTGACGACAGCGCCCAGGCCACGTAGTTTGAGGCCATGATCAATGGTCCGGGCACTCGCTTGCCCAGCACGCGCACCACCATCGCCTGGGGCGCAAGGTTGAACCAGGTGATCGCATGCAACGCGACGAAGCACAGGCTCACGATGTTGATGACGAGAACGAAAAGGCTGCCGGACCAGGCCAGGAACTGTTCGTATCGAGAGTCCCCCTGGCTCACTGCGCGGACCAGCAAGAGGAGGTAGACGACCGACCACGCAACGAAGACGCTGCTCAGCTCGCGAAGGATGAACGCGAGATAGGAGCGGCGTTCCAGCCACCAGTACGTGGACACCCGCCGGCGGAACCAGCGCGGATGGTACTCGGCGGGGGCCGAGCGTTCGCTCATCGCGTGCTCCATGGCACCAGGAAAGCTTGCAGCGAGTCCAGCGCAGCGGTCAGCTTGTAACGCTGAATGGCACCGGCGGGATCGACATCCTTCGGACAGACCTCGGTGCATTCTCCCACGAAGGTGCAACCCCAAATGCCTTCGTGTTTGGAAAGGACCTCGAGTCGTTCGCGCGCGCCTTCGTCACGGGAGTCGAGGTTGTATCGTTGGGCGAGGGCGATGGCCGCCGGCCCAATGAACTCCTGGTCCAGGCCGTAGATCGGGCAGGCAGCGTAACACAGCATGCAGTTGATGCACATGCTGTACTGCGCGTACTCGTCCATCTCCTGCGGCGTCTGCAGATACTCGCCATCGGATAGCGGTTTGTGGTCCTTGCGGATGATCCAGGGTTTCACCTTGCTCAACTTTCGCATGAAGTCGCCGATCTCGACGACGAGGTCGCGAATGACTGGGAAGTTGCGCAGAGGCTCCACGCGCACGGGACCCGGGGCGTAGTCGGCCAGGAACGTGGCGCACGTCAATTTCGGTTCGCCATTTACGGTCATCCCGCAGCTCCCACAAATGCCCATCCGGCACGACCAGCGGTACGACAGCGTACCGTCCAGCCGGTCCTTGACATAATTCAGCCCATCGAGCACGACCCAGTCTTTGGGACAGGGCACGTCGTATTCCTGGAAAGTGGGAGCCGCCTCCTCCTCGGGACGGTAGCGTGCTACCTGCAGCGTGATCATGTCCGCCATTGAGTGCTACCTCCCATAGACCCGCTCGCCCGGAGGCCAGCGGGTGAGTGTCACCGGCAGATATTCCACCCGGCACGAGGCGTCGGGAGTCCGGTAGATAAGCGAATGCGCAAGAAAGCGCTGATCGTCGCGTGCGGGGAAGTCGGTGCGCTGGTGCGCGCCGCGTGACTCCTCCCGGCGCAGAGCAGCATTGACTATCGCCTCAGCGACGTCGAGCATGAAGGACAACTCGAGGGCCGCCACCCGCTCGGTGTTGAACGTGCGGCTCTGATCCTCGATGCGCACGTCGCCGAAACGCTCCTGCAGTTCGCGCAGCCTGTCGGCCCCTCGTGCCAGCGTGTCGCCGGAGCGATAGATGCCGGCACTCTCCTCCATCGTCTTCTGCATTTCCTCGCGAAGCGTAGCCAGGCGCTCGCGTCCGCCGCTCTGGTGCAGGAACTCGTTCGCCAACTGTCTCTCCTCGTCCCGCGCCTGCGCGAGCACCGCCGGGCTGGTCTTCACTTCGCCGGCAGCATATTCGGCGGCGGCGCGTCCGGCCCGGGCGCCGAACACGAGCAGCTCGGGCAGAGAGTTGGATCCCAGCCGGTTCGCACCGTTGATGCTCACGCAGGCCACCTCCCCCGCCGCGTACAATCCGGCCAGTGGCGTGGCACCATCGATGTCCGTGTGCACGCCGCCCATCATGTAGTGGACCACCGGCCTGACGGGAATGAGGTCCGTGACGGGGTCGATGTTCTGGTACTTCAGGCACAGCTCGCGCACGAAGGGGAGCTTGGTGTTGATTATTTTCTCGCCCAGGTGGCGGAGGTCGAGGTGGACGACGTGTCCGTAGGGCGTGTCGATGGTTCTCCCCTTCGCCACCTCCTGCACGAAGGCCTGCGACAGGCGATCTCGCGGCCCCAGCTCCATGCTGCGAAAGACCGGCTTCGGCTCCGGCTTGCCGAGGTTGTAGTCCTGCAGGTAGCGATAGCCGTCCTTGTTGATGAGGTACCCGCCCTCCGCCCGCGCCGCCTCGGTGATCAGGATGCCGGTGAACGGCAGGCCGGTGGGGTGGTACTGCACAAACTCCATGTCCTTCAGCGGGGCGCCTGCCCGGAAGGCGAGGGCCATACCGTCGCCCGTTTTGATACTGGCGTTGGTGGTGAAGGGGAAGACCCGGCCGCAGCCTCCCGTACACAGGATGACCGCGCGTGCTGTGATGGTCTCGACCTTCCCCGACATCAGCTCGATGGCGACCACCCCCTGAACATGGCCGTCATCGACCAGGAGCTTCGTCACGAACCATTCGTCGTAGCGAAAAACGCTCGTGTATTGGAGGGTCGTTTGGAAAAGCGTGTGGAGCATGTGGAAGCCGGTTTTGTCGGCGGCGAACCACGTACGCATCTTCTTCATTCCCCCGAACGGGCGTACGGCAATGCGGCCGTCAGGCTCGCGGCTCCACGGACATCCCCAGTGTTCCAGTTGGAGCAGCTCCTGGGGTGCTTCCCTGATGAAGGCCTCCACAGCGTCTTGATCGCTGAGCCAATCTCCGCCCGAGATCGTATCGTACGCGTGTTCGTCGAAGCTGTCGTCAGGGGCGATCACTCCCGCGGCGCCTCCCTCGGCCGAAACCGTGTGGCTGCGCATCGGATACACCTTGGAGACCACGGCGATGCTGAGGCGCGGGTTGGTCTCGGCGATGGCAATGGCGGCGCGCAACCCCGCCCCGCCGCCGCCCACCAGCAACACGTCATGAGAAGGGATCACGGCCCGCTTGTCCCTTATCGACCGTGCATAGCTACTTGGCCCACAGCCGCTCATCCACCAGGACCTTGCCGTCGTGACGGACCACCTTGCGACTCATGCTGCCATCGTGATACTCGTGACGAATGCTGCGGCAGCCGCAAGCATAGTCCAGCTCCTCAGTAAGCAATGCATCATCGTCCCGATCCTGGTAGCTCTCTGCATCCGCGATCCGCCCGCATGGCGCCTGTTGGCCCTTCAAGCTGGTGCTCTTGCTAGCCATCGTCTGCCTCCTTTGCTGGATCGAGCGACCCGCTGGCTCTATCATCTATCTCGGGATGGAACTGCACAAGGACTCGATTACCATCTGAATTCAGGGCCGGTCCGGGAATGGCAACGCGACCCGCAGTCCACGCACCAGTGGGCGGAGAGCCTGGAAGTCCCGATCTCGCGTGACTACCACCCACCCACGCTCCCGTGCCTGCACGGCCAGAAGCGCGTCATTCTGCCGACTCGCGCTCAGTCCCGCCGTCCCGCTCCGAGCGAGGATCGCGCCGGTACGACGCCACGCCGCGGTCGAAGCGGCAACAACTCGCCCGCGCCGCTCAAACGCTTCGAGAGAAGACGTCGTCAAGCACCCGCCGCGCTTTGTCGGTCCGCGCCCCCGCCATCAGCTCCGCAGCAACGATGCTCGAGAGCACCGTCGACGGCAGCGCCCAGTTAAGAAACGCCTTCAGTCGATCCAGATCCAATGGTTGGCGGAGGGCGTCAACGAAGACGTTCGTGTCGAGGGTGTAGATCAACCAGCGCGGCGGACCCGCTCGATGCTGGCCAGCCCGCCGGCCGCCACAAGCTGATCCAGCGCCTGGAACACCTCCGTGCGGAACACGACGAGGTCCAGGGCCGCGTCCACCGCAGCCGTCTCGGTTCGGTGCCAAGAGCGGCCTTCGCGGCGTCCAGCTTGCGCTGATCCATCAGCATGTTCTTGCGCTTCATCACGCGGGTTGTCCTGGCCATCGGTGGCTCGAAGAAAGGGGAACGCCGCACGATACTGTGGCGCCGCGAGCCGAGCGGACGGGCGAATAGCTCCGCCCCGACCACCCGCGGTGGCGTAGCGCGGCGTGCCGCGTCGCGCGATACTTCAACGTCCCCGGTTGAAATTCCTATTCCCTATCCCCCCGATTGAAATTCCTATCCCCAATTTCCTCCACGCGCCGGCAGAAGACTCTCCAGCGAGTCAGCCGAAGGAGATGAACATGTTTCATTCCCCACCGCTCCGCCCAATCGTCATCCTGGTCCAGTGCGCCACCTTCCTCGCGACTTCATTCCCGCTTCTCGCGCAGATCCCGGCGGTGACACCCACGCAAGGTCAGAGGCCCACATTCGTCCCTCGTATCAAGGAGATCAGGAGTCCCGCCGGTACTTATGACGGCAGGCCGAAACTGCTGCCACTCCAGACCTTCACCGTAGAGGGCAGTCTGTTCAACGATCTGGCCTCGCAGAACAGGATCACCGTCGTTCGGCCCTCAACCACCTTCTCGCCTGCAGTCCAGGTCGCTGAGATCATGCCTCTGTCGGCGACTAGCACCAAGCTCACGGCGCGGATTCCGGCGAACGTCGAAGGAGGCAGTTACGTCCTGCGGGTGAAGGTCGAAGGCTCAGAGCCGTCGAATGGCATCTTCGTCGAAGTTGCCGATCTCAACATAGGCGCGAGAATGGGAACGCCCCACATCATCTCCGTCAGTCCGGATAGTGGAAAGCGCGGAGAGTCGATATCGCTCAAAGGGTTGTTTCGGAGCTCACCGCGCATTTTTCTCGACCCAACATCGGCGGGAGGCGAGTCATTCTCTGTCGCACCGTCGTTCACCAGCCGTGAGGCAATCAGCTTCAAGGTGCCGGCAGCGGCATTGCCTGGCGGCTACCGCGTCTCCGTTGCATCGCCTGGCTCGGACGACCGCACCAATGCCCTCAGGCTTCGCGTGGTCGATGATACCGCGTCCAGATACGTCGTGGAAATCGCCAGGATCAGGAGCATTACCGAATCGGCGGACGGCATCGGATCAGACGAGATTTACGCTGTGGCGCTTTCGTTCCTCGTCGGTTCGGGCCTGGAGTCGCCCGTGGAAATGGGCACCGGCGTGTTCAACGATGTCGACGCCGGCGAATCCATACAGCCGTCGAACCCGTCCAGGGTGCGGGTTTTCCATGGAGCTTCGGCCTCGGACCACGTGATACTCATCGGACTCGAGGAGTACGACAGTTCCGATGGCGACGGCCCTGAACCAAAACGTGGTGAGCGTGTGATGCGAGGGATGGGCTACGATATCTCGGAGCAGTCCCGCGACCCAAGGCTGTCGTCGCGCGAGAAGCTCGTGGCCTTTGCGCGGCTCTCGATGATGAGAGAGCTCGCAAGCATTGTCCGCGCCTACAGCGACGACCTGCTCGGTATCGAGGAGCTTAGGCTGACTGACGCCGACATCCAGAAGGCAGCGCAGCTCCAGGGCGCGCCCGTCGTCAAGCAACTCGTCTTCAAGGGGGACGGCTCTCACTACGTGATGGACGTTCACCTGAGGATGATCAAGTGATGCGAGGTGTTCGAACCAGGAGGCGGCTCACAATCACCATCAAAGTTGCTTCGCGACGGAAGTACAAGTCTCATTCTCGCGCAATCAACGCTGCCTAGAAGCCCGTCAATCTGCGACCGCTAATCGGCCGAGCCCCGCCATCATGCAGATCGGTAACGGCGCGAGAGAGACTCGATCATCGCGGACGGGTCGGGAGCGCCCCCGGTCGCCCGCTCGATGAGCACCGCCGCCGGGTAACGCTGCCCGTGCCGGTGAACATTTTCGCCGAGCCAAGCGCGGAGCCTGCCGAAATCCCCGCGGGCAAACGCCTCCTCCAGCGGGCCAATCTCTCGCTCGGCGGCCGCGAAGAGCTGTGCCGCGTACACGTTGCCCAGCGTATACGTCGGGAAGTATGCAATGAGCCCGTCCGCCCAGTGTATGTCCTGGAGACAACCGGTCCTGTCATCGGGCGGCGTGATGCCAAGGCGTCGCTGGTAAAGCTCGGACCATGCCCCGGGGAGATCGGCTGCCGGCAGATCGCCCGCGAGCAGCGCGCGCTCGAGATCGAATCGCACCATGATGTGCAGGTTGTACGTTACCTCATCGGCTTCGATTCGAATGAAGCCGGGCTTCACGCGGTTGACCGCCTTGCGAAACCCATCGAGTGAGACGTCGTGCAGCGCATCTGGAAAAGAACTCTGAAGCTGCGGATAGAACTGGCGCCAGAAACCTTGACTCCGCCCAACGTAATTCTCCCACAAGCGCGACTGTGATTCGTGGATGCCGAGCGACACGGGGTCACCCATCGGCGTTCCGTAGTGCTCGCGATCGAGACCCTGATCGTACAGCGCATGCCCGCACTCATGGAGGAGGGCAAATAATCCGCGGGTAAAATTGTTCGGGAAGTACCGCAGCCCAATGCGCACGTCGCCGGGCCCGATCATCGAGCAGAACGGATGCTGACTTACATCGAGGCGTCCGCCTTCCGAATCGAAACCAATCGCCGCCGCGACTCCCGCGATGAACAAGCGCTGATTCTCGAGCGGAAATTCCCGCTTGAGCACATCATCGGGCGCAGGCGCCGACTTCTCGCGCAGCGACGCGACCAGCGGAACGAGGTCCGCCTCGAGGCGCGTGAACAACGGCGAGACGCGGTCGGTCGTCATGCCCGGCTCGTAGTCCTCGAGCAGCGCATCGTACCGCTCACCGACCCAGCCAAGGGCATCGGCCTTCTCTCGCGCTAACCCAAATATCCGGTCGATCCACGGAGCGAAGGTCTTGAAGTCGTCGTTGGTCCGCGCGTCCGCCCAGACCTGCGACGCAAGCGCGGTCACGCGCGCCCATTCCTCCACCAGCTCCCGCGGCAGGCGACGCTGGCGATCGAAATTCCGGCGGAGCTCACGCACGTTCACGGCCTGCGGGCTCTCGGGCTCGCTGACGAGCGAGGATGCTTCGATGGTGCCGAGAAGCTCATCGTAGCGGGGATCGGTTGCACGATCGTGAGCCAGCCCTGCCACCAGCGCCATCTGCTCTCCGCGATGCCCCACGCCGCTGCGCGGCATGTAGATCTCGGCGTCCCACTGCAGCAATCCAAGACACGACTCGAGCACGGTCTTCTCGCGCGAGAGCCGCACCAGCTCACCGTAGGCTTGTTCAGGATTCACTTTTTGGTCGGCGCTCGGTGGGCGTGGGTTCGATGACAAGTTCCTGGGCCGCAGAATACGCGAAGAGACTCGCCTTCAGAGAGGCAACAGAGCACGCGGAGCGAGCTCCTTTCAGTCAGCAACAACGCCTGATGGAGTGAGCGAGGCTAATCCGTCTTCTTCGTCTGCCGAGCTCTCTGCGCCGACTTCACTTCGACGGCGATGATGTGGGCTTCGCCCGAAAGCACCTCCCACGCGTGCTCCGCGTCCTCCATCCAGATCGCCTGCCCCGGATACGTATCGAAAATGACGTTCTTCCCATCTTGAAGCGTCAAGTTGAACCGAGCCGTGCCCAGGCTGACAAAGACGAACGGCGTATGCGAGTGCATGGGACTCTTTCTCCCCTTGACCGCCCGCGCGTCGAAAATCCGGACGTGATCGTTCTCCACAAGAACGTGGTGCACGTCGGGGTCGACAGTCACTGCGTCATTTGGTTTTCGGACGACCGCAGGGAGAGCACCCGCGGCGGGCCTCTGAGCGGATTTCACCTCCACCGCGATGACGCCAACCTTTCCCGAGATCATCTGCCAGGAATGCTCCATGCCGTCGCCGATCCAGGCGACCAATCCCGGATGAATGTCGAACATGGAGCTCTTGCCGCCCGGGAGACCCAGCTTCACTCGCCCTTGCTCCACTCCGATGAAGACGAAAGGCGGGTGACTGTGCATTGGACTGGCCGTTGGATACGAGGCGCGGGCCGCGAATACCCGTACATGCTCGTTGTCGAAGAGGACGTTGTGGACCCTCGGGTCGACAACTACTGCGTCATTTGCCTTTTGCGCAGACGCGGAAACAGGGAACCCCAGAGCGAATGCCAACGCGATAGCACAGCGTGTCATTGGAACCTTCGGCGGAGAGTTGGTCATACATTGCAGGTTACGTTCGCCCGCGTCAACTCGGTGTAGAGCCGCCCATGCCACGCTACTGTGTCAGTCGCCACCTCCCGAGTGACTGTGGAGCGCGTGTGGTATTGCACGCTTCCGTACGGTTCGGCCGAGGTGCGCTAAGTCTGAAAATGGCTTGCATGGCTGCCCGGATATAGGGCATAATCCACCCGAGCGACCAACCAAATTCCCACCCGGAAAATGTCCTACACTGAAGCGACGGTCACACCGCCAGTCTCGCGTGCCGGCATGCAAGCACCTGCGCGCCGCTCGAGCCGGCTCTCGCGTCTCCACCGCCGGCTTTCACAGGCAAACGTGCCCCCGTTCGAGGTGGAGCATCAGGATGGAACCATCGAGCGCCTCGTCGGCGGATCCTACACGGGCGACGACACGGACGAGCCGCGTTTTCGACTACGGATGCGCACCAGCAAAGGGCTGCGCGCGCTGCGCGAGCTCGATGAGCTCGAGCTCGGCATCGCCTTTCTCGATGGCGACTACGATATAGAAGGTGACTTCCTCAGCTGCCTCGATCTTCGCTCGGTTTTCACGGACCGGCATCCGGTTCGCTCGATCATGCGATTTCTCGTGCCGCTCGTCAAAGGCCAGCGTCAGGCTGATCTCGCGTGGGTACCGCACCACTACGATTTCGGCAACGAGTTCTACTTTGCGTTTCTCGACAAGCGCTTTCAGATGTACTCGCAGGCACTGTACACCGCTGAGAACGAGTCTCTCGAGCAGGCGGTGACGAATAAGCTGCAGTACATCGTCGATTCGTGCCGCCTCACCGAGGGCTCGCACGTCCTCGATGTCGGTGCCGGTTGGGGTGCCCTCGAGAAATTCACCGGACCGAAAGGGGTCAATACGACAATGCTCACGATCTCACACGAGCAGTACAAGTTTCTTTCGGAGTGGTGCGGCCGTCACGGAATGCCGGCGCATCTGGATGTCGTCCGCGAAAGCATCTTTGCCTATGACCCGCCGACGCAGTACGACGCCATCGTCCTGCTCGGCGTGATGGAGCACCTCCCCGACTATCAAAAGCTGTTCGTGCAATTTCGCCGACTGGTCAAGCCAGGCGGGCGCGTCTACATGGACTTCTGCTCGAACCGAAACAAGTTCAGCGTTAGCTCATTCACGTACAACTACGTGTTCCCCGGGAATCACACGCCGGTTTACATGCCCGGCCTCCTCGAAGCGGGGAACGCGACAGGCTTCGAGCCTATCGCGGTGCACAACGATCGCCACAGCTACTACCTGACGCTGGCGACCTGGGCGAGACGTCTGGAAGCCGCGCGCGAGACGCTCATCCCGAAGTTCGGTCAAAGGGTGTTCCGTCTCTTTCAGCTGTATCTCTGGGGCTGCGCGCATCAGCTCGGCCGCAATGGCAAGCTCGAGAGCTACCGGGTCGTTTTTCAGCGCTCGGCCGGCAGACCGTCCTCAGAGATCGGCTGCTACCGCCCGATCTAGCGGTTGTATCATCGCTCGCGCTTCGTCGAGCTCGGCGGAGTGCGAGTCTGCAGGGAAGTGGTCGACTGCCGCAGCGAGTATCGTCATCGCTTCGTGACTGTTGTCACCCGTGGCGAGCAGTCGGGCGAGGCTCGACGCCGCGCGCAGCTCGAGCGAGCGACTCTTCTGCCTGACGGCAACATCGATGGCGTTGCGGAACGCGGCTTCGCTTGCTTCCCGTGCTGCAACGCCGTCCGCCGTTGATTCGCCGAGCCGCAACAACAACTCGCCTTTCAGGCGGTGCAGCTCTGGCTCCCAAACTCGATCGTCATTTTTCGCTGCGGTGGCAAGCGCTTCTTCGATCACGGCGAGGCCCGCCTGCGGATCGCCGGCTCTCATGTGTGCGTCCGCCAGCAGCGAGAGGAAGTGTGGAAGATTCAGCTCCGAGCCTGTTCGACGAAACCCCTCGATACCACGAGTGAGCATCGTTCGCCCCGCCTCTGGATCGCCGAGGGCAGCCATTGACCACGCACTCAACATCGTCCCAATCGCTCGCCATTGCGCGAAATCGTGCGTACGCGCGAGCTCGATCGCGGCATCAGCGTGTTGCTTTACCATCGCGGCATCCCCGCGGTACTGGTGCAGCCATGCACTGAGACTCTCCCCATAGGCCACCGCGAATGGGTTCTGCTGCTTTGCAGCGAATTCGCGCGCGAGGCGGTTCGTCTCGAGCGCCTCGTCGGGCCGTCCCATGAGCCACTGCGCCACCGCGAGCCACGCGCCCGGCATGAACGCGCCGTACGCCAGACGATCCCCGACTTGCCTCGACGGATCATACGCAGCCATTCCAGTCTCGAGATGCTCTGCCGCAGTCTCGAACTCGCCGAGGTGAATGAGTGTCGGCCCCATCGCCGCACGGGCAATGAAGATCTGCTTCGCATCCCCGGTTTCTTCGGCGACCTTGATCAGCTGCTGAACGATATCGCGCGCCGTGTGGAGCTGGCCGCGCACGATATAGAACCGGTAGAGACCATGGAGAACGGAAAGCAGGGTCGGCGTGTCACTGACCTGAGAGCAGAGATCGCGGGCCCGCGAATAAGCCTGCTCCACCTCAGCCGCTGCGTACCCGAGCCGATCGGTGAGTGGCACGCCGAGCGCGACCTGAAGCTGCAGCTCGAGACGCGCACGGTCGATGCTGTCCGGTAGACTCTCGAGAGCTTTGAGGCCACGGCGCGCAAGCATGATTGCTTCCTTGCTTGCAAATACTCTCGTCGCCGTCCGAGCCGCCGTGAGAAAATACGTCGCCGCCTTCTCGAATTGCCGAGCTGCAGCGTGCAGAACGGCGAGCTCCGACGCGTAGCTCGGATCCGCGCCGTAGTACTGCTCCATCACCTCCGCCACGCCGGCGCTCAGCGTCGTGCGTCGAGTCGCGCGTAACGTTCCGTGCAGCGTGTTCTGGTAGAGGATGTGCGCAAACCGGTACCGCAGCGATGGTGTGCGACGCGCGAGAACGCGCTCGTCCACGAGCCGGACAATCGAGTAGACGCGCTCGAGCCGCTCGAGCCGCTCTTCCACTTCCTGGCTGTCCATCTTTATCGCGTCTGCTATCACGGCGGAGTCGAACTCCGTTCCCTGCACGCTTGCCGCGACAAGCAGGCTGCGATCGGCCTTGTCCAGCCGGTCCATCGTTCGCTGGATCACGCTGCGAATCGATTGTGGCAGCTCGGATTCAACGCTTTCGACGGATTGCTCGAGTCGCCACACATCATCGCGAAGAGCTACAACGCCTCGATGTACGAGCTGCCGCATCAGATCGACTACGAAGAGCGGCGTTCCCTCCGTACGCGCATGCAGCAAATCGACGAACTCGCGCGGGAATTCGTGGTTCGGATATGCATTCGCCAGATATGCGTCGAGCCCCTTACGATCGAACGCGGGAAGATGCGTCTCGCGGACTGCGCCACGGCCTTCGAGGTTCAGCTTCGCGTCGATGAAAGGATGCCGCGCCAGCTGGAGGTCCGACGGCCGATAGGTTACGAGAATCAACATTCGCAGAGTGTCGAAACGGTCGCCGAGGTACGAGATCAAGTCGATCGTCGACGCATCCGCCCAGTGGATGTCTTCGAGAACAAGTACAAGTGGACCGGAGCGCGTCAGCTCGAGCAACAGCGCACCGAGCTGGCGCTTCATCTGCTCCGACGAGCCGCCGCGGACGTCCGGCGACGTCCCGCCGCCTGTGGGGTTCGAGGGCGACGATGGATTCACCCGCACGTACCACGAGGGCGCGAGCTGTCGCATCTCTCGGCCGACAGCGGCGCCGTCGGGACCGGCGAGCAGGCTCTCCAATGCCTCCAGAATCGGCAGGTATGCTTCGGTGCCGGCCAGTCGCTCCGAGCAGCGCCCCGTGCTCACGCGGCCGCCGTGCCCCCGGCGAATCACGCCGCGAAGAAAACTCTCGACGAGCGCTGTTTTGCCCAGCCCGGCTTCGCCAACCACGGCGTGTAGAAGGCCCCGCTCGCTGGTGGACGTCTCAAAGCTTTCCATGAGCTCTGCCGCTTCGGTTTCGCGGGCCACGACAATGCGTTGCCGCGCCACGGTCGACGCGGACGATGCCGAAGGGGACGGAATTCTCTCGCCGCTGAACGCCGCCGGCTCCGTGGAGGGACCGATCGGATACGATTCCTGCGTCAGCTCCACGCTCGGCAGGTTGTCGAGTGCGCTTACGAGATCATCGGCCGATGCGGGGCGATCTGCCGCCTCCTTACGAAGACACTGAGTTACGAGACCCACAAGCTCGGCTGGCAAGCCGGCGCGAATCTCGTGAAGCGGTTGCGCGACGTGCATGAGGTGAGCGACCAGCAGCGCCTGATGCGATGATCCACTGAACGGCCGTCGGCCCGCCAGCATCTCGTAAGCAAGCACACCGAAGCTGTAGATGTCGGTGCGATGGTCGATCATCGGATCGGCGGCGATCTGCTCCGGCGACATGTACGCCGGCGTTCCGACACTCACGCCGATTGCCGTCAATCGATCGGCGTGCGGATCCCGCCCTTGCTGCTGCTCGGGGGACGTCGTCTTCGCGCTGACAATGGCCTTTGCAATTCCGAAGTCCGTGACCATCGGCGTTCCTTCGACGATGAGCACGTTTCCGGGCTTGATGTCGCGGTGAACGACGCCAAAGCGGTGTGCGTACGCGAGCGCGCGCGCGACGCCGGAGAGGATGCGGACGGTTTCCCGAACCGGCATGATCCCCTCGCGCTTGAGCCTTGTCTCGAGGGACTCGCCGGAAACGAACGGCATCGTGTAGTACGGCAGGCCGCCCGCCTCTCCCGCCGTGAGCAGGGGCACGATGTGCGGATGCTGGAGCCGCGCTGCCAGGAGGATCTCACGCTTGAACCGCTCGGTGGAGATCTCGACGGCGAGGTCAGGCCGGAGGACCTTCAGCGCTACCTTGCGGCCGAGGGCTGCTTCCTCGGCTACAAAGACGTAGGACATCCCGCCGCCGCCGACCTCGCGCTCGATCTTGTAAGAGGCACCCAGGCTGGCTTGCAGGCGTCTCGTCAGCTCCTGATTATCTCGGATGGCGGTCACCCCGCGAACAATATTGGGCCCCGCAAAGCGTCGCCAGTGCAGTGACTGGTCAGTTTTTAAGCGCCCTCTGACATTTCACCTTCCCTGTAATTCACCTGAATGAACCGAAGGTCCGAGGGACAAGGTAAACCAGGTCGCGAGATGGGAGGTGAGGTTACGGGGAATGGCTGTGCACTGAAAGGACGCTGCGCGCATATAACCGCTCACGACTGCGGTCCCAGCGTGCTCATTATTCAAAATGAGCGATTTCAAGGACCTCAAGGTCTGGCAGAAGGCCCATGTTCTGGCGCTCGATACGCATCGTGTGGCCTGTAGGATACGTGGGTCGAACAACGGCGGTCTCCGAATGCAGACGATTCGGGCGGCAATGTCCGTCCCCGCAAACATCGTTGAGAGTCGAGGCCAGCTCAGTCGCCGAGAGGCATGCCGTTATCTACGCATAGCTCTCAATTCTGCGACGGAGCTGGAATACCACCTGTTAACTGCAGTTGACTTGAAAGCGATAAGTCGACCTCAGTGTTTAACTCTCACCGACCAGCTGGTGGAAGTGAGAAGAATGTTGTACGGCCTCATCCGTTCGCTAAGTAGCAGAAACGACCCGGACAAACCGCCCGATCAGTCTTGAAGCAAGTCTCTCACACCTGACCCGAAACCTGCTAGGCTGGGCTCCTTGCACCTCGGACCTTCAGTTCCGTGATTGCACTTCGGGCCGCTGAAATGCCGAGGAAGCGCTCGATCTGTCCCGACTCGACCCCGACGCGCGGGCTCTTATCTTTCATCGATGCCTTCGCGATCACGTGGCCCCCGTCGCCGGGGCCGGCCCGCCCGGCAACCACAGGAGCTCACGTCGCTCCCCACTTCGAGGAACGCGTACAACGAAACGCGCGAGTGGCTGCTCAAGACCCATGGTCCCGTCTGCGCGTACTGCGAACGAAAAATTCGGCGCGATCGGATCACACTCGACCATGTCACGCCGCGGAAGGGAAAGACCGCCTACGACCGGCGGGACAACCTCGTGCTCGCCTGTCCCGCATGCAACATCGACAAGGCCGACAAGTCGTTCCTCGCCTTCCTGCTCGCGCGGAAGTCGCGCGCCGCAGCGGTACTTCGATATGGATCACACCTGAGCGGGATGCTCATCAAGCTAGCGACCGATATCGCAGGTCCCGAGGCGACCGCGCGCGCTGCACGGCTCGCCGATCCGGACTATCCCTACCTCGATTGACGGCTGCAAGCCGGCAGGAAAGCATCACGCTCGAGCTGGAAAGCTTAGACTACGAGCTTCGTACATTTTTTCCGTCAGTGAGGCAAGATTACCCCGTATGTCCGAAACTCCCCGGCGGATTCTGCTCGCAGACGGCGATGCGTTTTACGTCGCTGTCGCCCGCATGGTCGATCCGGAGGGAGCAGGGAAGGCGCCCCTTCTTATAGTAGGCGGGACGCGCGAGACCCGAGGCGTCGTATGCTCCGCATCATGGGAGACGCGCAAATTCGGAGTACGCTCCGGGATGCCGATCTCGCGGGCACTTCGCCTCTGTCCCGATGCGATGTGCGTTCCCGTTCCGCGCAAAGCCTGCTCCGCCAGACATCACGAGATTCGCGAAGTCCTCGAGCGATTCTCTCCCATTGTCGAAGGCGCCAGTATCGACGAATGGTACCTCGACATGGGCGGCACCGAAGGCGTCTATCATCACGAGCCACTCCGCACCACGGCGCATCGCATCAGAGATGCAGTGCGCGACGCAACCAGTATTTCTATTTCGATCGGTGGCGGAACGAACAAGCTGGTCGCCAAGCTCGCCGTCGAGCGCGCGAAGCCAAAGCCGGGAACGGGAGCGGACGGAGTTCACATCGTCGAGCCGGGAAGCGAAGAAGAATTCGTTCGCACGTTCACGCTGGCCGAGCTGCCGATGGTCGGGCCGAAATTCCAGGAGCGGCTTGCGAAGCTCGGAATGACGACAGTGCCCGATGTCCTGAAGCACGACCTCCCGACACTGCATCGCTGGTTTGGTGAGAGAGAAGCCGAGTGGCTCTGGGACCGCGTGCACGGGAGAAGCGAGTCCGAGGTCGATACAGGCGGCGGCGATCAAAAAAGCATGAGCCGGGACGAGACGTTCCCCGAGGACCTGCACGACGACGCCGACCTCGATCACGAGCTTGTTGCATTGGTGACACGCGTTGCATTCGATCTCCGCAGCGACAGTCTTGCCGCGCGCACCATCACCGTCAAAATACGCGACCGCGATTTCCGCACCCGCTCCGCGCGACGCACGCTAACTGAGCCGGTTGTGTCGGACCGCGTGATTCTGCGTGTCGCCCGCGAGCTTCTCACCAAGCTACGCGCCGCACGACGCGTTCCGGCCCGCCTCCTCGGCGTCGCGCTATCGTCCCTCGCGCACGATCCGAAGGCCGATCAGCTCAAGCTTTTCAAAGCGCGGGGTGAGGCTTCGGGAGAAACGGAGCGCGACCGCCTGGTCGCTCGCACGGTTGACCGCGTCAGAGATAGATTCGGGGCGAAAGGAATCATTCCTGCTTCTCTGACTACGACTCACAACACCGAACCAAAGAGGTAGGCTCCATGTGCAGAAATATCAGGACCCTTTGCAACTTCGATCCGCCGACATCGCACGAAGAGATTCGCGACGCTTCATTGCAGTTCGTGCGGAAGGTGAGCGGCATGAACAAGCCATCAAAAGTGAACGAGGCCGCGTTCAACCATGCGGTCGATGAAGTAAGTGAGGCGATTCATGAGCTACTTCATTCGCTCGTCACGAAAGCGCCACCGCGCGATCGCGAGGTCGAGACCGCGAAGCTGCGCGCGAAGTCAGCGGTGCGATTCGCCCGAATCGCCAGGGAATACAAGCAACCGGGCTAAGCCGCTATCGCTTGGTTGCGGCAAGCTGACCGCGGCGATTTGGGAGATCGAAGAAAAAATCAGTCCCGGTATTCGATTACCTCTCGTCGGTGCTGCACGCTGTCGTCCGGGATTACCACTGCCACCCACGGTTGATTCGCTGACTGAACCCTCGCTTTCCAGCGGATCGCACTCGGCCTTCCCTCCCGCATCAATACAGATCTTACGGGACGATCGATGGCGAGATTCTCGGCACGAATCGCGAACCTGTGCGCGCCTGCGCCTGAAGCCCGCACGGTGATCGTGACCTCTCCCTTTGCCGTTGTCGCCGGCGTGACGGAGAAATTGACCGGCTCCCTAGTGCGCGGCTCCCTCGACGCGACTCCTTCGAGGTCCGCCATCAGCCACAGCCAGCGGCTCACCGGATGCACCCACACTTCCTTGTAGACGTACATGTTCTGCGACGGCCAGTACGGGAGGTCGGTCGTCCCACGGCTCTGCATTCCCACCGGCAGCGCGCCCACAAAGTCACCCGACGATACGCTGTACTGCTGCGCCCAGTCGTATCCTTCGCCGATCATCGTGCTCTGAACGAATGGATTGCGACCGACGATCCACTCGGCCTGTTTCTGGGCGAGCTCGAGCCCCGGCGCATCACGACGCAGACGTGAAGCAGCGGACAATGCCTTCGCCTGCGACAGCAGCACACCAAAGTTTCCGCGACGCGCGAACCACACCGGGAATGCCTTGAGATAGTAGCCCTCACCCATGGGCATTCCTTGCAGCACCTGTTCGCGGAACGCCTCACGCGTCGCCATGTGCAGCGCGCCCTTCTCGGGCACCTGCAGATACTCCCTCTCGTCGTAGACGTACGCCGGCAGCACCTCGTACGGCTCAGTCGCGCGCGCACCGGCTTTCTGATACTCGGTGTACAAAGCGACCGTCGAGTACCACTTCATCCAGTCCTTGTGATTCGGAAACGTTTCGACCAGACGCGCGAGCGCCACAATCGGCACCTGATCGTTTCCTCTGTGGAACTGGTGAAAGAGCGTGTCCCTGTCCGGACCGGTATAGAAGAAACCGGCAAGAGGGAAGCGCGAGCCGACATAGCGCTTCTGCTGCGAAGCGATGATGATCGGTGCAAGCTCGATTGCCTTGTCTGCGTATTGCTGCTTGCGCGTCGCCTCATAGAGCTCGAGCGACGCGAGTATGCCGATGCCTGCGAGCTCGATCGGTGTCGCAGCAAACGCGGGCGTGTGCCAGGTCTCCGGACCTTCCTTTCCGGCGATGGCGTGCCGCCAGTCGTCTTCCGCGGTCGCGAGGCTCCGCGCGGCGAGTGCGGGCTCGGTGTCCTTCAGGACGCGATAGGCGATAGCTTCCGCGGCGGCGGCGATGTAGTTGACGTTCGGATTGTTCTTTGCTTCGCGCGAGCGATCATCCGCGTCGCCGACGATGTTGTTCGTCCACAGGTTGTGCGACGCGAATCCAATTCGGTAGCCACCGTCGAACCTGACTCTCAACACCCACGCCAGTCCCCACTTTGCTTCCTCGACCAGCCGGCGATATAGGTCGCCATTGTCACCGCCCGACTTCAACCGCTCGGCGAGCGCGAACATCGCGTACGTCGCCTCGCCGGTATTGATGAGCCCCTGCGACAGATCGCCTGCGTCATGCCACCCGCCGCTCATCGTGATTTTCTGATCGCCGAGCGTCGCAAACCAGTCGAGGTGATCGACGCCGTGCGATCCGGGAACCGCATATCCGCAACGCTCGCCGAAGAAAAAGTTGATCGTCTTCCAGATCGTCCCTCTCCACACGGTGTCGCTTACCTGGAAAGGACGCGTGCGCAGTCCACCGGACTCGATCACATAGCGTCCGGGCGCGCGCACGGCGGAGAAGTCCATCTGCTGGAATTTGCCGAGGCGCGTCGCAACGTTTTTCACGGGTTTCTCGAGTACGACTCTCGTCGCGCCGCCCGCGTTGACGCGCCGCACGCGGAACGTGCGCGCGGTGACGCCGCTTGCGATCGCCGTCTTCGATGCGCGCGAGGGATAACCCGTGTGACTGAACGAGATCTTCCCCGGTGCGACCGACCAGCCCTCGTAGTGATCCGGCTCCACGCGCTGCAGATCGATGCGCCCGATCTCGAAGGCAACGCGATCGCCGGGCTGCGCAAGCATCTTGTTCACCCAGTACCCGATCTCGATTGCGGTCACCTTGTCGCGCGGGAGCGGAGTGATCTCCCAGTTCACCTGCTGCCACTTGTTGTTCTGCAGCGTCACGTAGTGAATTCCCTCGCGATAGTACGCGTCGGGCAGCCTCACCTTTCCATCGTTGTGGAGAACGATCTGGATCGGAAGCATCGGAAAGCCCGACACGAGCGGACGAATCCAGAACGAGAGCCGGTTGTACGGACTCCAGTCTTCCCCCGCGAAGGGCCGCTTCAGATTCACCGACGAAAGCCTGCTGCGGGTGGGAGCAGGCGTGTGGGTGAACATGTCCATGTCAACGCGGAGTGCCGGCCTCCCTGTCGCGCCGTTTTCGGGATGGAAGCTGAGCGTGCCGGTGCCCTGAAAAACCCAGTTGGCGGGCGCGGTCATCGGCTCGACTGTGCGGGTGGCGAGCACCTTCTTCGACATCCAGCCGAATTCGGCCGAATTCCGGTAGTCGATGGGCATTGGCATCGCTGGAGCTTGAGCGGCGCCCTGCGCTGCCAGGAGCGCGGAGACGCACAGCCCGAAAAAATGCGCCGGTTTCGCTGAATTCACTTCCATGGGGCGAAGGTGTTGCGATTACGAGTCGTTCGCAAGCGCGGCAGGCTGCGAGTGGGGCTCGTCAAAAAAGGCATCGGCGTGTGGTCATTGAGCAGTAGGCGTTCCCGCAGTGACTCCGGGTGCTATTCTTAGGCATAGCGGCAGAGGAAACTCACACTGCCGCGCACTCTCCGGAGAAACCAGCGATTGAAGCCACCGGCAGAATTTGACGCGGCTCTTCTTCAAGGCCTCGTAACACTCGGTACAGCAGGCCTGTGCTGGTTCCTGTTCGCGAGATACCGGCAGCGCTACTTCCTGTGGTGGTCGGTTGCGTGCACCCTGTACGTCTTTCGCATTGCAGCCATCATTGCGTTTCTGAGTACAAAGGCCGAATCGTGGCTGCTGCTCCACCAGATACTGACTGGATGGACAGCGCTGGTACTTCTATGGGCGGCTCTCACGTTCTCGCGTCTGGCCGAATGGCGTTCGTTGTACGGCGCTGCGCTCGTCTTTCCGGTCGCCTGGTCGTTCGTCGCGATTTACGCACTGGACAGCTTCATGCTCGCCGCCATTCCAGCCGTGCTCTTTTTGAGCCTCGCCACGCTCGCAACCGCCTGGGTCTTTCTCCGACAGTACAGGATCAACGGCTCACGGGGAGCAGCGGTGCTTGCCGGCGTGCTCGGCGCGTGGGGAATTCACCATCTGGACTATCCATTGCTGCGAGCCCAGGGCGCCTGGAATCCCTGGGGTTACTATCTGGACATTCTCTTCCTGCTCGCAATGGGGATCGGGATTGTCATACTCGGCTTGGAGGAGCTCGACAGAGCGAACAGCACGGTGATGGTGCGCACCTCAGAGCTGGAGCGGCTATCCGCCAGAATAGTGCAGCAGCATGAGGAGGAGCGTCGCCGCGTCTCACTCGAGCTTCACGATCAGACCGCCCAGGTATGGGCGGCGGTGAAGATGCAGCTCGGCCTCCTCCGCGAAGGTGCACCGAACGATATGTCGGTCCGGCTCGACCGGACGCTCGAGCTCGTGGATGCCGGCATACAAAGCATTCGCAGCGTTACGACCAATCTCCGCCCTCCACTCCTCGATGATCTCGGTCTCGGGCCGGCACTCCGTGCACTCGTCGAGAGCTTCGCCGCACAGTCGAATCTGAAAGTATCCGCTCACCTTCCGGCCGTGATGCCTGCTGTTGCCCCGGACGCGGCGCTGGCACTGTTCCGGGCAGTGCAGGAGGCCCTTTCCAATGTCGCCCGCCATTCCTCCGCAACATCCGCCGAGGTGCGCCTGAGTGTGAGTGATGGGGCGCTCACCCTGACGATAAGCGACAACGGTCGTGGATTTCCCGCGCCCGGTATTCCCTTGGACTCCACTTACTCTTCGCTCGGACTGGCGGGAATGCGAGAGCGCATTGCCGCTCTGCGCGGCTCGGTGACGTTTACCTCGAGCATGGGTGCTCTAGTCACGGTGCGAGTTCCGCTGACCAATGCCTCCTGAGTCCGGGCGCCCGCCGGATATGATTCGCGTTCTCATCGTCGATGATCACGCAGTTGTGCGCGAGGGAATTCGTCACGTGCTCTCATCGGACCCCGACTTCGAGGTGGTGGGAGAGGCTGCGGGCGGAGAGCTGGGCGTTACGCTCGCCGAATCGCTCAAGCCAGACGTCGTGATCCTGGACCTTTCGATGCCGGATCTTCCTGGTCTCGAGGCCGCGCGAAGGATACGGGCGCAGCTTCCTCGCACGGCCCTTCTGGTGCTCAGCATTCACGATCACCAGGAGTACGTTCTGCGGAGCATCGAGGCGGGAGCTCAAGGGTATCTGCGCAAGGATTCCTCGCCTCGCGAGCTGCGCAACGCGATTCGCGCCGTTTACGAGGGCAGCACGTTTTTCAGCGCGCCGGTGGCGCGGCATGTTTCCGTCGCCATTGGAAAGCGCGCTCCGGAGGAAACGCCGGGAACGCGAGGTGACACTCTCACGCCGCGCGAGCGCAGCGTCCTGGTCGAAATCGCTCACGGCCGAACCAACAAGGAAATTGCGGGCACGCTTGGTGTCAGCGTGCGAACCATCGAGTCGCACCGCGAATCGCTGCTGAAAAAACTCGGCGTTCGAGGCACGGCGGGGCTCACACGGTTTGCGATCGAAGCGGGACTACTGGCGCCTTAATCTCCACGCGCCTCCGTAGAAATACGGAAGGATAGACCGCAGTTCAGCGGATTCTCCGCTGCTCTCCGCACGGCCAGTTTGGAATGCCACGATTCAGCGGCATTCACCGACGGCCCGGAGTACTCCTTCCAATGTCTCGCATTCTGATCGCACTTCTCGGCGTGTGCGCCGCGCTTCCCGGTTTCGCGCAAGCGCCCGACATCCCACGAAGTCCTGGCGCTCTGGACACCGTGATCATCACCGCCACGCGCACCGAGCGTTCCACCTTCAACACTCCTCAGCCAGTCACGGTGCTGGATGCACGCCTCTTTCGCGAGCGGCTTCCGAATGGACTCGCCGACCTGTTCCGTGATTTCGCGGGGCTGGATGCCAGCGGAGTGGGGCCAAACCAGAGGCGACCTGAGATCCGGGGAATGCGCGGCCAGCGCATTCTGCTGCTCCAGGATGGATTGCGTCTCAACAACTCTCGCCGACAACAGGACTTCGGCGAGCTTCCCGCGGTTGCGGGCACCGCGGGGATCGAGCGGGTGGAGGTCGTTCGCGGACCGTCCTCAGTGTTGTATGGCAGCGATGCAATCGGCGGCGTCATCAACATCATCTCGCGCGATGTTCCCACCGACCAGGGCGCTGTGGCCGGCGAGATCATGTACCGCTATGGTAGCGCAGGCACCGTCAAAGCTCCCTCCGGCAGCGTATCGGCCCGGTTGGGCCGCTTCGCCGTGCGCGCCGGCGCGGCGTACCGTGATTCGGAGCCGTATCGTGCGCCCGCAGGGAACTTCGGCAACATCACGCTCTCCGAAAGCGAGCTGGTCCACGACTCCGGAATTCGCGACCGCTCCTATGATCTGTTTTCGAGCCTCGATGTGAACAGCTTCAGCCAGTTATACGCGCGGGCAGGATGGTACACGGCCGATGACGCCGGCTTCGGATTCATCGATCCCGCACTCCTGGGACCGGGGCAACCAAGAATTCAAATTCTTTACCCCAACCAGTCGTTCTCGCGCTACGCCATCGGTTACCGATCGAGCGCGTTTCCCACCTTTTTCGCGCATCGAATCGAGGTTACCGGATATACACAGCGCAACGAGCGGCATCTCGACAACCTCATCCTGATTCCGGCGGGGCCTGGCGCGACGATTGACACCAAGACCTGGAATTTTACGGACCTGTCCACCGTTGGCGCGCGACTGGAGCTCGCGCGGCCGCTCGGACAGGCGGCGACGCTGACGTATGGAGCCGACGCGTTCCGCGATCGCTCAGATAACACCGACTCGAGCAGGACCGTCATTACCGGCTTCGGACCGCCGATCACGCGCATCAGCACCACACCGCAGGTCCCCAATGCGACATTCACCAGCGTTGGACTATTCGGTCAGCTCGAGGCTCGACCGTTCCCCCGGTTGTTGACAGTCCTCGGTACGCGGTATCAGACCGTTTCGGCCGAAACGCGAGCGACGACCGGGCTCGAGCATGCAGCTCAAGAGGGGGACGATCGTACGCTTGTCTGGAGCGCGAACGGGCTCTTCCGCGTCACTGGCAACGCAAATGTCGTGATGTCGTTCGGCCGGGGCTTCCGTGCAGCGAACCTGGTCGAGCGTTTTTTCGAGGGTCTGGCACCGGAAGGAAATGGGTTTCAGCGCGCGAACCCGCAGCTGGACCCGGAGAGGAGCTTCAACTCCGACCTGGGCGTGAGGTATCGCGGCGGTCCGTTCAGCGCGGAGGGATTCGTCTTTCGCAACGACATCTCCGATGCCATCCGCGCGCGTGCCACGGGAGATTCCGTGAGCCGCCGGCCTGCCTTCCAGAACCGGAACATCGGCAGGCTTAGGATGCAGGGCGTCGAGCTGAGCACCGGCGTTCGCACAGCGACCGGGCTCGACGCTGCCGCGAGCTTCACGCGGCTCAATGCAACGAATATCTCCGATCCGGACAGCCCGGTTGGTGACAGCTACTCCAGCAAGGTGGTCGGCGATCTCGGCTACCGGGCGCCAAGCGGCCGGTTCAGCGCGGGATACACGGTGCGTTATCAGGGCGAGCAGAGCGAAGTCATTGTCGGCACAAATCCGATCGGCCCTGTAATCCCCGCGTTCGTCGTGCACTCGGCGAGAGCGAGCGTCGTTCTTCTCAGAGCCGGCGATCTCGTGAACGAGCTGGCTTTCAGAATCGAAAACATCGGGAACACACTGTATGCCGAATTCCCGAACGCCAGCTTCTTCCGGCCTGAGCCCGGGCGAAACGTGAGTCTCGGACTGCTGGTGCATTTCTAGGGTGCAGATCGTCTACTGGATTCCGGTCGTGACGACAATCGTGGCCGCTGTCTTCGCGACGATTGTGCTGCGACGCTATCTCCAACGTCGCAGCGGGCCCCATCTGCTCTGGTGGGGAGTTGGGCTTGTGATCTACGGGATCGGTACGCTGACCGAATCGCTCACCACGATATTCGGATGGAACGAAGGTGTCTTTCGCGCCTGGTACATCAGTGGAGCCCTGTGCGGAGGCGCGCCGCTCGCTCAGGGAACAGCTTATCTACTGCTCCGCAGGCGAACGGCAAATGTGCTCGCCGTGACGCTGATTACAGTGATTGCGGCTGCAGCAATACTCGTGGTGCTGTCACCGATTGACTACTCGGCGGTCGAGGAGCACCGCCTCTCGGGACGAGTCCTTGGCTGGCAGGGCATTCGCATGATCAGCCCTTTCATCAACACCTATGCTGCGGTGTTTCTGATAGGCGGCGCGATCCTGTCCGCATGGCGTTTTCGGAGCGATCCGGACAAGCATCATCGCTACGTCGGGAACGTGCTCATTGCCATCGGCGCCATCCTGCCGGGAATCGGTGGCACGTTTACCCGCTTCGGTCACGTCGAGGTTCTGTATGTCACGGAATTTGTAGGGCTGCTTCTGATCTTCAGCGGCTACAGGATGAATGTTGCCGAGCCGCACGCGTCTCTTTGGCGCCAGCCGTCGGCAATCTGAGATTGCGCGCGGTGGGGTCGCCGCGGTCGCGATCATGGACCACCTGGAGCGAGCCGACTGTGCCGTGTGACCGACGACCCCGAAATTGCCCGGCGCTTTGGCTAAATTCACGTGCACGCGGCGACGTTGCGATTCCGAAGTAGCCTGCAAGCTCGCTGTGCCACCCGTACTCTCGAACCAGGGACACTCACAATGATCATTGTCACAACACCCACGCTCGAAGGCAGCCGAGTCAGACAGTACCTCGGGTTGGTTACCGGCGAGGCGATACTCGGAGCGAACATCTTCAAGGATTTCTTCGCGGGAATACGCGACATCGTCGGCGGCCGCTCGGCAGCCTACGAAAAGGAGCTGCGCTCAGCCCGGGATATCGCCATCCGGGAAATGCAGGACGCAGCCGAGGCGATGGGCGGCAACGCTGTCGTTGGGGTCGACATCGATTATGAGAACATCAGCATGGGACAGGGCGGCGGCATGCTCATGGTGAGCGCGTCGGGAACTGCGGTACTCATCGAGTAGCGGGAAGAACTGCAACTGAGGACAACACGCTACCTGCGAACCGCTGATCGCTGATCGCTGCGCGCTGAAGCGGAACAACACTGAGTGACCGCGTGGATGCGTATGTGCGTGCTTTTCCGTAGTTAGCGCGCAGCAGGCCGCGCTTTGCGCCAGGCGGGCAGCGTGTCGTCCTCAGTTTGAGACGCAGAAAAAAACGCGCCGCCCGCCGGAATCGGCGAGCGGCGCGTTCGTCGTGCTCAATCAGCTAAGCGGTTAGAAACTGTTCGCGTAGCTGGGTTCGATCGTCGACAGCTGCCGGCGAATTATGGCCCACGAGCTCTGAACAGTCGACGACGGGCGAGCCTGCTGCATCGCATCATCAACCCGGCGTGCCGCAGTGATAAGCGAGCGACCGGCAACTGCTGCCGCGTCGGCGTTGCCACCACCGCGAACGAGCTGCTCATACAGCGACGCGTTATCCGCGAACGCCGAGAGTGCAAACCACAGATCGACGTCGCCGGCTGTGTACGCACGCCGCGCATTCACCGTGGCGGTACCGGAGACCGAAAGATCCAGCCGCTGGCGGCCGACGAGGTTCTGCGCATTGCGGCGCAGTGTCGTTGCCGACTCTACGGTAAGCACAGCGCCGAACGAGGAGCCGACGGATCCGGCGCCCACCGCGCCACCGGTTGTCAGGCCGAGCGAGCGAGCGGTGCGCCAGTCGAGATTACCCGTCGCGGTCAGGCCCTTGTCGACCTGATACTCGAACAGAGCGCGACGAGTCGCGTCGTCGAGCTGACCATTAACGGTACCGCGGTAGTAATTCTGCTGCGCAAGCGCCTGCTGTGCCGCGCGAATTCTGTCCTCCGCCGTGAACACCGTGTAGGCGTCGGCGATTCGTCTGCCACCGCGCGCTCTCAACGTTACCGGCTGGTCGAGCTGAACAGCGAGGCGGGTTCCCGCGGGAACATTGACGTTTTGCCCCGATGACAGGATGCTGCCGAGGGCCGAAAGGATGCCGGACGCGGGACTGTTCTCGGACCCCGCTCCCATGATCGCTCCTCCGATGCCGCCGCGTCCGCCAACGAGCACCACGCGTGCATTAGGATCGGCGTCGATCTGACGTCGCTCGGTTGCGTCTGTGCTCGTAAGCCTGCCGTCGATCGGATAGGTCGTGCCGTCAGGCAGGGTCAGACGGTCGAAAGCCACTTCGATGACGCCCGATTGCTGCCGGGTTGCGGGCTGGACGAAGGAAATAACGCCGCGGATGCGGCTGCCGGCCGGAATGACCGTGTATTCGTCGGCACTGACAGTGTCGACGACCACTGTAGAGAAACTCTGTCCGACCTGGAGGTTGTTCGATTGAAGCGCTGTTGCGGTGCGTACGATAATTACGCTGCCTTCGGGCAGCAGCACGCGCGCCTGTGCAGCAAGGCCTGACGCAGCGAACAGCGACAGGGCCAGGCTCCACGCTGCGCCGGGCAGGAATTTCGTTCGGATTTGCATGGCTTAGCTCCTTATTGAGCGTGGGAACGAACAAGTCCCAACCATTCAAGAGGCGTACCGTCGAATCAGCGCCGCATCGCTGCGCAGATGACCATTAATGACTATCTTGTGACTATGACGGACGTTCGCATTGCACAGCTCAAAGCGCGGCTCAGCGAGTATCTGCGGGCCGTGCGAAAGGGGCACGAAGTGGCGGTTTACGACCGGAATCAGCCCATCGCGCGGCTTGTCCCATTTTCGCGAACAGGTCCGCTCCTCGTTCGCGAGCCGGTGAGGCGTTACGCGACGCTTGGAGAGATTCCGTTGCCGCCACCGGTCAGACTCGATACTGACCCAGTCGAGCTTCTCCTCCAAGACCGCCGAAGTGGACGATGATCGCTTATCTGGATTCGTCGGTCATCCTGCGAGTCATTCTGGGACAGCCGGGGCGAATTCCGGAATGGAGACGCATCACCACAGGAGTCGCGAGCAGTCTCATCGAGGTCGAATGCCTTCGAACTATCGAACGCCTGCGTCTGACGGGAGAGCTGACTGTCGAGGAGACCGCCATCCGTCGCGAGGCTGTCTACCGAGTCATCGAACGACTCGATGTCGTGGAGCTGACAGGCGCTGTTCTCCATCGCGCTTCGCAGCCGATGTCGGCGCCGCTGGGAACACTTGACGCTTTGCACCTTGCGACCGCCGACCTGTGGCGCGAGACGCAGGGAAAAGCCCTCGTATTTGCTACGCACGATCGCGCACTCGCTCTCGGCGCGCGAGGCAACGGATTCAGAGTTCTCGGAGTGTAACCGGCGCCGTCACTGCTTCAGCGAGGCGAGCCACCGCTGCGTGTGATCCGCGACTTCCTCCAGAACCTTCGCGTCGGTCTTTCCAGAAGATTTGAGGACGTGGAAGCTGTGATCCGCGCCTTCGATCCACTGCATATCCCAGCGCGTCCTCACGGACTTGAGCGCGGTCTCCATCAATGCACGCGTGCAGAATGGGTCGCGGGTGCCGCTGAAGCAAAGCACCGGCACGTCGATCGAGCCAAGGTGAGCGTCGCGCAGCTTCTCCGGCTGACCCGGCGGATGCAGAGGGTACGCGAGGAGCAGCAGACCGTCGCAGTTGAATCCCTTCGCCGCCATCATCGATGCCGCGCGGCCGCCCATCGATCGTCCACCAATAATCAGTGTACGCGGATTCAACTCCGCCCTCGCATGCGCGACCACCGCGGAAAAGCATTCTTCGAGGCGCGGCATGGGATCGGGACGCCCCGATTTCTTCTCGCGGTAAAGAAAGTTGAATCGGACGGTGCTCAGTCCGCGCGAGCGCAGCGCGCGCGTGAGCGCAACGATGCTCTTGTCGGCCAGATTCCCGCCGGCGCCGTGGGCGCACACGAATACCGGCGCATCCAGTCCGGTGTCGGCACTCTCGAATATTGCTGTAGTCGTCGCCTGCCCGACGGGTAGAGTCCACTCGACTGACGACGACGCAGCTCCGGTGCCGCTCATGCGAGTGGTGGGGGGCACGGCGCCAGCTCCATCTCATCCAGAAAGCGGTGGCCGCCGGTTGGTTGTCCGCTGCGCTCGTCCACGCGCGTGAGAACGAGCCGGTCTTTCGTTCGGGTCATGCCGACATACAGAAGTCGCCGAGCCTCCTCGATGTCACGCTTCGTCGGATCTCTTTTTCGCAGGAGCTGTGTGTCTTCAGCGCCCACTATGTAAACTCGTGAGAACTCCAGTCCTTTAGTCGAGTGCAATGTCAGTAGGTTAACCCTCGTCCTTTCCGGCTCGTATCCGTCCGTTTTCGACAAAGTCACCCGTTCCAGAAAGCAGCCGATCTGCTCCGCAAGTGGCTTTCCCTCGACCAAATCGAGCAATGGGCCGATTCGAAGCATTGCAGCCGGGTACCGTTCCCCGGCTGTCTTATCGGCGCGAACCTGGTCCATGAGCCGCTCGCCCCCAAGGCGCGCTATCAAATCGTCCAGGGTTGGAATCGAGTGATCGTCCGCGTTATCCCTTTCCTTCCCGTAAAACTCCAGACACTTGCTATACCGTCCGAACGGAAAGAGACGCGTGAGCGTCTTCAGCCGGACCGCCTCCGCACAGAGGGAGTCTTCCTCGCAGAGTGCGAGCGCGACACCCAGGTAGTCGAGCAGAGTGTCGAGCGCCGTCTTCCGAGCGCGTGCCACCTTCGTCTCGCCGAGGGCAAGGAACACGTGCGCGAGACACCGCGTGTCGGCAAGAGCGCGGTGCGACCCGCCGGTGTCAATACCGTAGAGCCGGGCAAGGTCGGGAAGCCTGGCACTGCTTGCGTGGAGCTCGCGGGCGAGGACGAGAGTATCGTATGTGCAAAGGGGAGCGCCTGCGAGCGCCTCTGACATCCGTTTGAGTATCGGAAAATCGAACTCATAGCCGTTATGTGCAACGATTATGTCTCGTCCACAGAACTCTCTGAAATCTTCCCAGATTTGCTCGAAGTATGGCGCGTCCGCCACGTCGGCCTCGAAGAGCTTATGCGTTCTGCTCGCGCCTCTCCCGATTGGAACACGAGGTTTGACGAGAGAATGAAACTCGGCCACGATCCTGCCATTGCGCACTCGGACGGCGGCCACTTCGACGATCTCCGCGCGTGCGACGTTCTTGTCCGTAGTCTCAAGGTCGACAGCCGTGAAATCGCGGAAGCGATTCGAGAAAAGGGCGCTCCGATTCAGCTGTGCAGCTTTGAACAGCGCGAGAGAGAGTCCTAGTTCTGGCGCGTCTGAAGTGTCGAGCGGTAGCGCCTCGGGGGGAGGGAGCCCACCAAGCTCTACCCGGGTTAACCCGATCCCCGCAAGAATTCCCTTTAGAGCGATCTCCACTCCCCCCAGCCTGGGCAGCCATACTGTCTGAGAGATATCGAGCGCTGACTCTAACTTTGCAGCAAGCTTCCTGACCTCTTCGCTCTCGGCTGGATCGGAAAGCTCGTCGTGATTCTCCTCGAGAACAGTCCGATACTCACCCACGCGCTGTGAGAGAACCTCATCCGCAAGCGTGCGAATCTCTGTATGCCGGGAACCGAGGGCGACAAGGTTCTGCAGCGCAAAAAACCCTCGCCAGATCTTGCGGCGGTCGCTGTCCTCCTTGGGAAGCCTTCGAGCTGTGTACTCCAGATGTTCGAGCAACGGCCTGTTCTCTTCATCAGCTTTAGCCCGTGAACCGTCAATGAGCGGTTTCGGAAGGACGACTCGAAGAAAAGCCTCCTTGTGCAATGGATCGTCAGGGTCGAGGATGACCCGGAGCGCAGCGATGAGATAGCGCACAACCGGGTCCTCGGAGAGTGCGCGGCCCTGCGCCATGCGGCACGGGACGCCGGCTGACAGAAAGCCTGACTCCGCTGAGTAACCGATCTCGTGCGTGCAATAGAGCAGGGCGAAGTCTCCCCATTCCAGCGCGTTCGCTTCGCGGTCCCGGCTGAGGTCTGCGAGTATCCACGAAATCTCTGACGCATCCGTATCGAAGGTCAGCGCATGGACCTGGAACGGCGAGCTGCGAAGTGCGTCTGCATGCCTGCGATCGCCGAAAAGCGGAGTATTGTGCGCCAGCAGCCTCCGCGCGAATCCCATTACTTCGCTCGGGCAACGACGGTTATCGCCAAGCTCTGCTTTCACAGAGAGCTTGAAGTTGTTGAGGAATGCGGTGAAGACCTTCGGGTTGGCGCCGGTCCACGAGAAGATCGACTGCTCATCGTCACCGACAGCAAACACATTATTGTGCTCGAAGGCCAGAGAGCGGACGATAGCGTATTGAGCGCGATTCAGATCCTGGAACTCGTCAACGAGAATACAGTCCCAGCGCGCGCGAACTTCCGCAGCGACGGAATCGACTCGCATGAGCTGTGCGGCCTTGAGCACGAGCATGTCGAAGTCAACGAGATTTCGCTTGCCGAGGAAATCGCAATACGCCATGTACAAGGTCGCATCGTTATCACGGAGCGGATCACCGTGAAAACGATGAGCCGTGAAGCAGGTAAGCGTGTTGCTGTGGTACTTCCGGAATCCCTCGATGCGATGGAGGACGGAGAGCTGATAGTCCTCATCGGCAATGCCGAATCCTGGCCGCAGGCCAACCTGCTCCGCGAACTCCCGCAGCAGCTCGGCGCAGAACGAGTGAATCGTCCCGCGCTTCACACGCTCGGCGCGCTCGCCGAGGTATTTCTCGAGTCGCGAGGCGATCTCGCCGGCTGCTTTGTTGGTGAATGTGAATACGCAGATGCGGGCCGGATCGATCTGGTGCTTTTCGATCAGGAAGCGAATTCGCTCGATGAGACAGTAGGTTTTTCCGGCGCCGGGGCCGGCGAGAACGAGCACGGGGCCTTGGTTGGACTCTATCGCTGCCCGCTGCGAGGGGGAGGCGACGTGCGGGGTATAAGCGGCGAGGTTGTCGGAGACTTTGGGCGCCGAAATCACGCTCAAAGTTAGCGTCGGGGCGCAACATCAACCAAGAACTACGCGGATCCGGGATTCCAGAGGCGTAGTTATGAGTTTCGAGAGGAACAATCCATCGATAAACCCGCCTCTGCTACAGCTGGATTCTCAATGGCCCGGCCATCGCGCTGTTCTCGATTGGTCTGCTCTTCACGGAGGGGCGATCGTACCGCGAATCGCAGTGGGAGCGGCGGGGCTTCTGGTGGGGGTGTGGCCGATCATCGCCGCGATTACGGGCGAATCTTCCCGGGACAATTCACCAGCGAAGTGCGGAAGGAGACTGCGCTCGTCACATCGGTCTCGTACCTGTTCCTCGGAATTACTCTCGTTAGGCGCGCGCGGGCTATGACAACGTCGCTCGATTCAGCGCCCGTCAGCGGACAATGATCTTTCGCTTGTATTGCAGGTGGTTGTCCGGCGGCCCCACCGTCACGACGTACTCGCCAGGCTCGCGCGCCACGAACTCCGCGTCGTACATCTCGCCGACTCCCAGCCTCCGAATAGCTGGGCCCGTCACGGCAAGGGCGGGCGGCAGGTCAGCGCCATCCTTGGCGAGCCCTCGCCATGTGACGACGTCGGCGCCGCGCCGAATCGCAAAGAACAGCCGCACCGCGGGGCCGATGTTGATGAACCGGAAGCGGTGGGACGCGCCCACGGCCATCTCGATTGGAGGTCCGGTTGCCGAATCACCGTTGATCGTTATGAGGGCCGGAGTTCTGCGTCCGTCCCATCCAGCCGTGAAGACATGGTCGGTGCCCGGATCAAATTTCTGGCCGGGCTCGAGGACGATAATAGGTGCAAAAAGCCCGGAGGTCAGCTGTTCGACGTCGTTGAGGTGAGTGTGATACATGAACGTTCCCGCGCGTGGCAGCGTGAGCCGCGCGGTAAATGAGTCATTGGGCGAAATAGTCGGTGCGAGCAGACTCGCGTTGCCGCTCCAGCCCGCGACGCCATCGGAGTAGCTTTCCAGCTCGATGCCATGCCAGTGAATCGATGTGGCTTCGCGGAGACGATTGATGATCGTGATGTCCGTCGGCTCGTCGCGCGTCAACACTAATGTCGATCCTGGAATCTCGACCGAATCAAGAGCGGGAATGCGGGCGTCCCTCTGCAGCACATATCCGAGAGCGCGCGGAGCGAGGCCCCTCCGCCGTCCCTCGTTGATGAAGAGGTGAAGCTTCCTGACTCTGTCCCGGCTCGCTGGCCGTACTCCACCCGGCTGATTGACAGTGATGCCGAGGACGAGACCGGACATGTGCGCACCGGCGTCGGCGGAATGCGCCGCGTGTTCGCTTGCCACCTTGCCTGTCAGCCGCGCGTTGCCCGGCACAACGTGGAAGGTGATATGACAATGGAAGAGCCAGTTGCCGGGCCGGTCCGGGCTCCAGACCATGAACATCGTGTGACCGGGACTCAGATCTTCGGTCACAGCGAGCCGGCGCTTCGCGGAGGCGTAGAGAGTGTCGGCCCGCCCGGTGCCGCGCGCATCCACGCGGAAATAAAAACCATGCAGATGCATCGGGTGATTCCGCAGTGACGCGTTCACCACATGCCATCTGAGCGTGTCGCCCACGTTCGCCAATACTCGCTCCGTGAACGGCCACGTCCTGCCGTTTATTGCAACAGCGTTGGTGTACGTTGTCGAATCTTTTGGCTGCCCCCATATGTTGATGACGAAGATGCGATCGGGAGGAGCCCCGCCCTCCGGGTCGACGACGAAAGCGCCGCCCAGCTGCTCCCGCTCCGCACCCGGCCGGACTCGTAGCTTCATTATTCCCGGTGTCGCCATGTAGAAGTACGTTCCAGGAGCGCCGGCAACAAAGCGCACGGTTCGTGACTGGCCCGGAGGGATGGGAATGCTGTCGAGTGAAGCGGCGGGTCGCTCGACGAGTCCGCGAACGTAGACCGTAGAATCCGCTAGAGTGTTCCGGATCGTCGCAACGATGGTCGTCCCGGTACGCGCGCGAATGAGCGGCGCGGGGATTTGCGGCTCCTTCCCTTCTTCGGCGATCGCGGCAACGTCGACAAACGGGCCCGTCGGCGATTCAGGGTACCAGCGCGCCATTCCCACGACGAGCTGCAGGGTCAGAACACCGTTCCTGAGCTCACCGGCCCGCTTCCGATTGTCGTTTGCCTTGACGACGGCGAGCGGTGGAGCATGCACCGATGCTTTGGCGAGCCGCGCCTGCGCACCCGCGGGCTCAACCGTCAGTATGAGCAGCAGCGGGAAAAGGAAAAATGCAATGAGGAAGGGTTTCCGCCTCACGAAGGGCCTCTCGTCTTATTTGCGGAGACCCAATTTGTAGCCGACTACGGCTCAAGGCCAGAGTCTTTGGAGATCACTGCAGACATGGCCGATACCATAGAACTATCTCCCGCTCTGGCGAGCGCGGCGAATCGTCTTGCGGAGACGGTCCACTTCGGCGTCGTCAAGATCGACGTCCGACATCCTGAGCAGAGCGGTCACCGCCTGCTCGGGCGAATCGCCAAAATAAGTCTTCACGACGTGAGCCAGCACGTCATCTCGGGCCCGCTCGGTCGACTCCGCCGGATAGTACACGTAGCGGGGGCCATCTTCCTTATGGCGGATCAGACCTTTTTCGCCAAGAATACGGAGCACTGATCGCACAGCTGAGTACGTGGGCGGGTCGGGAAGATCGCCCATGATCTCGGCGACCGTCGCGCCGTGGCGCTGGTGAAGGATGTCCATGACCTGCCGCTCGCGGCGGCTCAGGGCATCGGCCGGGGCGGGCGTAGCTGATTTGATTTTCATTGACTCGCGTGGAGTTGCTGATTGTTGCGGCATTCGCGCTATCCGAATCTGAGTGTCCGGTGCTGAAATATCAACCGTGCTGAAATTTCAACAGAAGTTGCCCGTTGTCATGTGGCAGCTTCAATTGGGGTGACGATGGCGCGAGAGACCGAGTCGAGCTTCGAGGGGGCAGGCGGAATCAAGCTTCACGCCCAGTGCTGGGCGCCGGAGGGTAACCCCCGGGCCGTTGTCGCGCTCGTGCATGGGATAAGTGAGCACTGCAGGCGATACCAGACTCTGGCTGATCACCTCACCAGGGCCGGCTTTGCGGTTTGCAGCTTCGACCATCGGGGTCACGGGAAATCACCCGGTAAGCGCGGCCACATCAACGACTGGTCGGAGTACCGCGAGGACGTTCGGGAGTTTCTCGAGCACGTGCGGAAGACCGTTCCCAGCCGTCGCCTCTTTCTTTACGGTCACAGCCTCGGCGCTCTTATCGTCGCCGAGTACAATCTTCATCACTGGCACGGGATAGCGGGTTTGATCGTGAGCGGGATCCCGCTCCGACCGACGGGCGCAGCGAAGCCGCACATGGTCTTCATGGCCAAGATGCTCTCGCGCATCTGGCCGACTCTCACGCTGCCGCTCGACGTTGACGGCTCGAAGCTCTCGCGCGATGCCGCAATTGCCCACGCGTATGAGACTGACCCCATGGTCCACCACAAGGCGAGCACTCAGTGGGGAGCGGAAGCTCTTCGCGCAATCGATCGTGTGCGCGAGCGAGCCGCCGACATTCGTCTACCGATTCTGATTCTTCACGGCGAATGCGACCTGGTCAACGACGTTGAAGGGAGCAAGGAGCTGTTCGAGAAAGTGTCGAGCGCGGACAAGGAGATCGTGATTTACCCGGGGGGGGCGCACGAGCCGCACAACGATCTCGACCGTGAAAAAGTCGCGCGCGACGTGGAGGACTGGATGTCGCGGCATTTGCACGCGAGCAAGCCGGTCGCATCATCCGAAAGTGCGCGTTGATCTTCTGAGTGTCCCGTACGACTCCGGGGTGCGAGGCGCACGGATGGGCGCCGGTCCGGAGCGGTTGATGGACTCCGGATTGATCGATCGACTGGAGCACGCGGGGCACGAAGTGGTGCCCTGCTCGATCTGCCTTCCGTCACAGGCGTTCATGCCGGAAGTGCAGGCCGCATTCGAGCTCGACCGGCGACTTGCGACGTGTGTTGCCGAAGCCGTTGCGGTGGGAGCGCTCCCGGTGATCCTGTCGGGGAATTGCTTTACATCGGTTGGCACGGTGGCGGGAATCGGTGAGCCCGATTTAGGCGTGATCTGGCTCGACGCACACGGGGACTTCAACACGCCGGAGACGACGATCGGCGGATTTCTCGACGGGATGGCGCTCGCGACGTTGACGGGCCGCTGCTGGACTTCGCTTGCGGCGAGCGTGCCGGGATTCGTGCCGGTATCCGAAAGGCGGGTGATGCTGTTTGGTGCGCGCGACCTCGATGCGCGGGAAGCAGCCGAGCTCATCGAAAGCGAGATCGAGCACCTGACGCCCGATGCGATTGGCGCGGGCCTCGCTGATAATCTCGCGCGTCGGCGGGAGCATACGCGCGAGATCTATCTACACATCGACCTCGACTCCCTCGATCCGTCGGAAGGGAAGGCAAACAGCTTCGCGGTCGCAGGTGGCTTCAGCGTTGTGGACGTGCGCAGTCTCGTGGACGAGGTGGCGCGTGCATTCCGCATTCGAGCCGTGGCGCTGACCGCGTACGATCCAAGTCAGGATGACGGCGGTCGTGTGTGTGAGGCGGGGATAGGTCTCGTCGTTGCAGCGGTGAACGCTGTCTCGCGTGCGAACGACTCGAGCGTTCGCTAGATCTGTGGCATGCGCACAGATCTGGCGCCCGACATGCGCGCTTTAATCGATCGGCTTCAGATGCGAGACGATTGCCTCCCGATCTTTCTCCAGGAATGGCGGCAAGGCAATCTTAGCACCGAGCGTCGCTGGATCCTCATCGACTCCGAAGCCCGGACCGTCGGTCGCGATCTCGAATAGAATCCCGTTTGGCTCACGGAAGTACAGACTTCGAAAGTAGTAGCGGTCGATCTCGCCGCTGTTTCGCACTCCCATCGCGTTGAGACGATCGTACCACCTGTGGTATTCCTCTTCCGTAGGCGTACGGAATGCAACGTGGTGCACGCCGCCGGCGCCCAGACGCGCGAACGGCAGGTCCGGCTGCACTGCAACATGCAGCTCGGCGTGAGGCCCATCGCCTTTCATCGAGTACACGTGCACGACGTGGAGGGAATCGTCGTCGGAGACCGTGTACTCGCGCGTGTGCTCCATGCCCATCACGCGCGTGAGGATCGGCTCGGTGCGTCGGATATCCGGAACGCTCATTACAATCGGCCCGAGCCCGCGTATCTGATGCTCTTCCGGCACCGGACTCTGCTTCCACGGTGTTGGCTCATCGCCGCGGCCGCCGTCGTCCACGAGTGCCAGGCGCTGGCCTTCGGTGTCTTCGAGATAGAGAGTCAGGCGATCGTCTCGCTCCATGACTTCACCATGCGTCACGCCAAGCTCATCGAGCCGCGTCGCCCACCAGTCGAGCGAATCGCGGCCGCTCACGCGCAGGCCGGCGCGAACGATGCTGTGAGAGCCGCGCTGCTCCCGCGGCATCGCCCAGTCGAAGAACGTGAGGTCGGTGCCCGGTGTTCCTACGGCGTCTGCATAGAAGAGGTGGTACGCGCTGGTGTCGTCCTGATTCACGCTCCGCTTCACCAGCCGCATTCCCATCACCTGCGTATAGAACCGCAGATTCTCGCGAATCGTTTGAGACACCGCAGTCAGATGATGGATTCCGTGCAGTTCCATGCCTTTCCAGGTTTGCAGTTGCCGCTACCAGAATGTAGCGCACATCGCTTTATCGCTGTACCGTAATGCATGGCCGACCAACCGCGGTCAGCATCCAGCCAGTCGTCCGAATTCGAGCCCTTGCCCGAGGGACTTTTCGCGGAGCGCTACCGTGTCGAGCGCGTGCTCGGCCGGGGTGGCATGGCGACCGTTTACGCCGCCGAAGATGTCAAGCATCGGCGCCGCGTTGCGCTCAAGATCCTTCACCGTGAATGTCGCGCAGCACTCGGTGGCGACAGGTTTTTGCGCGAGATCGAGCTCACGGGGAACCTCCAGCATCCGAATATCCTTCCGATGTTCGATTCGGGCGACGCCGATGGCATGCTGTACTACGTCATGCCGCTCGTCGACGGACACTCTCTACGCGCGCGCATGCACGAGCAGGGTCAGCTGCCGATCGACGAGGCGATCCGCATCGCCACCGATGTTGCCGGCGCACTCGACTATGCGCACAAGCGCGGCGTCGTTCACCGCGACATCAAGCCGGAGAACATTCTCCTCGCTGGAAATCACACATTCGTCGCCGACTTCGGAATAGCGAAGGCAAAGGACGCGGCAGGAGAAGCACTGACGTCTACAGGGCTTCTTGTCGGCACGCCGGCGTACATGAGTCCCGAGCAGGCGAGCGGTGAACGCGAGCTCGACGCGCGCAGCGACATCTACGCGCTCGGATGCGTGGTGTACGAGATGCTGGCGGGCGAGCCTCCATTTATCGGCTCGTCGACCCAGGCGGTGATCGCAAAGAGGATGGCGGGTGCGGCGCCGTCTGTTCGAACCCTCCGTCACACGGTTCCTGCTCACGTCGAGCAAGCGGTCAATTGCGCGCTCGCCCGCTCTCCGGCAGATCGGTTTGCAAGTGCGGCCGAGTTCTCAGCGGCTCTCCGCGGTTCAACGCCGGAAATCAAAGTTGGCGCGCGACAATTCAATTGGTCGCTTGCGCGCGCGGCGGGAATCGTCGTGCTGCTGGGACTCGGCGCGGCTGCATGGGCCTATGTTGTGCGCGACTCGTCCAGCGCAAAGGCGAGTCTGGTGAGCGGAGCTTCCAGACGAATTCCAACCACCGACTCGATCGCGTACAGCCTTTACCTGAAGGCAGAGGCGCACAGGGGGCGACGCAGTGCAGTTGCGGTCGCGCGGGGGATCGAGCTGTACCAGCAGGCGATTGCGCGCGATTCGGGATTCGCCAATGCGTGGGCGGGACTCTCACGAGCGCTACAGTCCGCGATAAACTGGCGGTACCCAGTCCCGAACATGTCGCGCGACAGTCTCGTGCCTGTAATGGTCCGCGCGAGCGAGCGAGCGCTCGAGGCCGACAGCAATAGCGCCGAGGCGTGGATGGCGCGCTCAGGTGTTCTTCGCGAGCTGGACAGGACCACGGCACACGATCGACTGGAGGCCCTCGAGCGCGCGTTGCTCATCGACTCTGCGAACGCTGACGTCTGGTTCATGATATCGAGTGTGTGGCAGGACAGCCTCGAGAATCGCCGCGCGATCGACGCCCTCCGTCGCGCGGTCAAGCTCAATCCGCGGCACGCGAGCGCACTCGGTTTTATCGGGATGAACTATATGTGGCTTCGCAACACCGATTCTGCGATCATCTGGGCGGACAGCGCCAAGAAGGTCGATCCGGTGGCAATCTGGGCGCGCCAGGCAAGGGCGCTTGCACTTCGAGAGCGCGGAAGCATTGCCGAGGGGGAAAGGGAATATGAGGCGGCAGTGCGACTCGGCCGCGGGCCCGACCAAGTTCACGCATACGCCGGCCTCGCTGAGATTTACTTCAAGCGGGGAGACAGACAGGCGGCGGACATGATCGTGATGCATGCGGTGGCGCTTGCGGACACGACGCATCCGACCGTGCACGACGCAGCCTACCTCGCGTGGGCATTCGCGGCGACGGGTCAGCCTGAGCGCGCCCTCCGCATTCTCGAGCGATACCAGCCGCGGAAGGACGTCCATTTCCAGCTTCATCTGCAGCGCGATCCTGCGCTCGACCCGCTGCGATCGAAGCCACGCTTCAGCGCGCTGCTCGCGCGGCAGAACGTTCCGCTCCATTAACGCCAGTCGAGGAGTATCAACGAGTAGAGGAATCCCCTTCCCATGAGGTAGCCGTGCCTCTCTATCTGCTGGTTCAGCAGGGCACCACGTTCTCCACCGGCGTGGTGGCAGCAGTCAACAGACTCACTGATTTCCTGCTCCAGTACGCGATCGCCCTCGCTGCAGTCGGCGCGTTGTCCATGGCGCTGATCGAAGCGGGGAAAAAGCTCCTCGACTCCCGCACCAAGTTTCAGGCACGGCGATGGACCGAATGGATGCAGCGGAGCAAAGTCACGGGAAGCATCGGGCCGGTTGGCGAGGCCGGCAAACCATGGGACGACGTCACCGAAGCCGCGGCGCGAGAGAATGCGTACACTGAGCTCCTCCAGCTCTGCACAGGCGCGTCGCAGGAGGAATGCACTGATGCGGCGACCGATCTGCTCCGCACCTCCGGCCGGATTCCCCGGTGGCACGCGTTCTCACCGCTGCCCGCGCACGCAGTATTCGGCCTCGACCTCGGCCGAATGATGGGAAGCATTCAGGAGGCCGCCGATGTCGCTCTGGCCTCCCCGCGGCAATTTCCGGGTCTTTACGTGATCATGACATCGGGCGCCGATCGTGACGACGTCCGGAGGTGGTTCGAGGAGGGCGCGCCGGAGATGGCGAACATAGCCGAAAAAGATCCGGACGACGCGCAAAGAAAACGGATAAAGGAGCACGCCGACCGATTCTCGCGCCTTCGGCAGATCGTGAAGCGACGGCTCGACGGATTCCAGCTCTACACTGGCGACCGGTGGGCGTCGTGGAATCAGTTTTCCGCGAACGTTCTGGGAATCGCGCTGATGCTCGGGATTCTGGTCTGGATGCGGACGACCGCCACCGGCGTCACGCTCAGTGTTCCGCTGATTCTCGTGGTGTCGCTTTTCGGCGGAATTCTTTCACCCCTCGCGAAGGATCTAGTCTCAGCGCTCAAGCGGGTGAAGAGTGGGTAGAGACAAAAAGCGGCCCGCCGGATACTCGCCGCAGCTGGAGCTCTACCTCAGGAAGAAGCGCGAAGGCGGAAGCCTTCGCGTCCCGAGCATCTTCCACGGCGGCCTCGACGCCATCGCGCGGCGCGAATGTCTCGTGCTCATTCACGGGTTCAACAACACCGAAGGCGAAGCCGCTGCCGCCTATTTTGGATTCCGCGGCCGCGAGACGGAAATCTTTCAGCCAGGTGATCCGTCAGCGTTCGACCGGCGATTCGGCGACGTGTTCTGGCCGGGCGACGCCGACTGGTGGTGGTTCTTCGACAACGTCGATTTCCTGATCTACCCGTCCGCCGTTCACACTGCGGTAAAGGCCGGCGAGCAGCTCGCCAACCTCCTCTTTCAAATGCCAAACCTCGAGCGTGTCGATTTCGTTGCGCACTCTCTCGGATGCCGCATTGCGCTGGAGACAGTAGACCGCATACGTGCCCGTACATCGCTCGTGATCCGTTACGTATGCCTCATGGCGGCGGCGGTTCCGTCAGAGATGCTCGAGCCAGGCGGGCGCTACTACGCGCTGATGAATGAGCTGGCCGCGGAGAGCACGGAGATCAAGGTTCTGCACTCCAGGCAGGATCCGGTCCTTCATCTGGCGTTTCCTTTTGGGCAGGCTCTCGCCGGCTTCGACGAAGCATCAGGCAGAGCGCTCGGCCGGTACGGCCCCATGCCCACAATGCCGGGCTTCGGCGCGACGCTCACCGAGTGCGAGATATCCGGCGCACAGCACGGTGATTACTGGGGCCAGGGCAGATCGGAGGCTTCTCTCGCTGCAACAGAAGTGGCCGGCCGATTCCTCGCATTGAGAGATATCGATCGCGAGCTCGGGATGCCGAGAGTTCTCGGAGCGCCGATGGAGTCGATTCCCGTGCGAGAGCTGGGCGACTCCCGGGAATTTTAGCTGCTGGATCGGTGCGCCTGACCTCTTACCCTCGTTTCGGACGTCTTCGGCGAGCCAAAAAAAGGGCGCGTCAGCGACGCGCCCTTTTTCTCCGGGACACGAGCGCGCCTCACTCTACGATGGTGGGTCTCTTTATGGCGAAGTATGCCCCGGCGCTCGCACCTGTCACAATGATGTTTTGCTGGCCGGTCGTGATTTCGAGCCGCAGGACAACCGCTCCGCCATTGATCGTTAGCGGGCTGCGCGACTTGGATGCGAGCACCTGGGTCGGAAAGTAGATAGTCCCGTTGAACGTCGCTGCAGCGCTGCTGCCAAGGGAGTTCACCCACGGTTCGCCGGACGGGTCCAGCGCCGGCGACGCGGCCGGATCCTGATAGAAAAGAATTCCCGGCATGGGGCACAGGACGGCGTCGTAGACGGTGCACGCCGAAAGGCTCACGTTGCTGTTGACGTCCATGTCGATCGGCTGGTAGCTCGCGCCGCCATTAGCGGCGGGAGCGTTCGTATTCACAAAGGTCACTCCATTGCCAGTGACAGTTGCGTGTTTGAAATCCAGACCGCCGCCCGCGAGGATATACACACCGGGATTGAAGACTGCGACCGCATGGTCGATACCGATTCCGCCACAATAGACGCCGGGTGAAAGTGTCCCGCCGGCATAGTTCGCGTACGCTCCGTAAGCGCCGTTGCACGCGCCAACCGTTGGCATCGTGAGGTACGCAAGCGGATCGGACAACGCTGTAGAACCTGCCCGATATGTACCGGTGACTCCGGCTGGAGCAGCAGCGGGCCCTCCCGTCACGGAGAGGGAGGTGGCAACAATATCACCGTTGGCAGGCGTCGCCACGGCGGCACTATTGGTCGAGTTTACGGCGATCGCGCAATCTTGAGTGGTCAGGCTTCCTGACTTCACATAGAGTGCATTGGGTTCGGTCGGCTCGGTGACCACGAGGCAGGTGAGGGACGGACCGAAGCCGCCAATGGCTTTGCTTCGGACAGTCACCGACGGGAAACCCAGGAACCCGGCAAAGGTCAATGGCAGAATCTTCGAGACCGTGACCTCCACGAAATCCGGCCCGACGAAGAAACCACTAGTCGTCGGATTGGTAACGGTAACGTTGACCCCAGCGACGGTATGAGTGTACCCGTTCCGCTGTGACTCGCCCATTGCGGTCGGAACGATGGAATCACGGTGCGCTCTGAAGATCTCGATGGCCCCCGCCAGCGCTCCTGCGTCCGCCGCCGTCTGCGTCATCCTTTTTTGACGAGCGATCGCTCCAGCGTCGGTCGCCAGCGCGACAAGGCCCATGAGGCCCACCATGGCCACACCCACGAGGACGATTATTGCGCCCCGCCTGTTACGCAAGCGCCTCCCTCGAGCGGCCGCACGATGTTCGGAAATTCGCAACGTCTCGCGCATCGTCACTCCTTTGGACAACAGGTCAATGTGAGCAGTCGGGTATTGGACGCGCAGGGTGACCGTTCGAATCACGGGGATGGCTACGGAAAACTCGACCAGTGACAAACTCCTGCGACTCCGCAGTCCTGAAAGGAGCCGCCGGATTTACGTTTTCACCCCGTAAACCTTAGTTTCCCATGGGCCCACTAGCAAGTGCCAAATTGGCCGCGTCAAGTTTGTGAGAAGTACGGGCGTTCTGGATGTGGCAAGAAACGGCCCAAGGCGCGGCTGGCCGCTCTCGAACTTGACGGTGACCCACAGCGCGTATTGGAGGGCAGAGCTGAGACCCGGTGGCCGTGGACGCCTTGCTGGCGATAACTAACGCATAATCAGTTTTTTCCCACTACTTGGCGAAGACCTCCTCCACTTTCGTGATCTTCACCTTGTCGGCGGTGATTCCGAGCTTGCGTGCGCCGATCACCTTGTCCTCCGCCAGAAGATCCTGAGGCTTCTCGGCGTCGTACTTGATTGGTGAGAATGCGTCGGCCACGAGAGCGTCGCGCAGCGCTGCCGCATCTTTCGTGATGATCACCGCGTACACGTCCTTCGCCGAGAGGTGCTTCTTGATGGCGCGGTTCACGTCGTCTTTCGTCAGCTTCTGGAGCGCCGAGCGCATGTATGTCGTGTACTCCGGAATCCCGTACCACTTCGAGTCAATCGCATAGCCGATCTGCTGGTCCTGCGTCGCGGTCATGACGTAGACGTTCTTCATCAGGTACTGCCGCGTCGCCTGGAAATCTTCCTCCGACAGGCCGTCGTTGATCAGCTTCTCGAGCTCGTTCGTGGCGATGCGCAGCGCCATATGCGCGTTCTGAGGCTCGACGGGACGAATCCACACCTCGAAGATCTGCGCCCGGCGAGGGATGTTGGGATCCGGGTAGAACTGGAACATCCCGCGAGGGAACGCCTCGATGTAGGCATAGTCGCCGTAATTCATTCCACGGATGTTGCGGATTCGGTCGTACAGGTGCGACGTGGACATGCGGTGCTCGCCGAGCCAGGCGCGAGCGACTGACAGCGCCGCGAAGTCCGGGTGCGCGCGTGTGACGCTTATCGGTAACCCGAACGAGATTGCAGTCGCGCGCGTGTCCTTCTCGATGATCTCCACTTCCATTCCGTTCGGCCGCGTGGCTGTAATTGCCGGACGTGCGGACGGTGCAGGGGCGGGCGTTCCGGCCGGGAGCGCCATCAACGCGGCCTGGAACGTGTTGATCATCGCCGGTGGCACGTCACCGTTGATCCCCAGGACGAGACTCCCGCGAGTGTACTGATCGCGGACGAATTGCTTGACGTCGTCAAGTGTTATTGCCTGCAGCCCCGCGATGGTGCCGAGCACCGGGTGGCCGTACGGTGTCCCGCGGAAGATGTTGGCCTGCAGGCGCTCCTTGCCGAGCTCCTCCTCGTTGGCCGATCGGAGATCCTCGCGCAGTGCGTTGATCTGTGCGTCCTTCACGCGCTTGAAATCAGTCTCGCGGAACGCGGGGTCGAGCAGCATCGGGAGCGTGATGTCGATGAACTTCCGCCAGTTGTCCCGATGAATGGACCCTGTGAAAGTCGTCAGCTCCTTGTCCACCTGGTTCCCGAAGCTTCCCGCCATCGGATAAAGCGCCTTGTTGATCTGCTCGAGCGTCATCGCTCTCGAGCCGGCTCTCGTGATCATCGACGAGGCGAGCACCGACAGTCCTTCCTTGCCTGCCGGATCATCTGCTGAGCCCGTGTTGAAGACGAGCTTGAAGCGCAGCTGAGGCAGCGGATTGCGCTGTATGACGAGATTCGACGCGGCAACAGCTGTCCCGCTCGCACCATTGCCGGACATCAGCTTTGCGCTGATTGAAGGCGTAGCGCTCGCCGGCGACGCGCGATTTTCCGAGCCATTGGTAGTCGCGACCGCCACGGTCTCGAACGACGCGATCTTCGGCTGCACGGCAATCGACGTTGGCAGCGGGCCACTCGAAAGCGTTCCGACCACCATACCGTTATCGACGAAATACGTGCGTGCGGCACGCTGCAGATCGGCGGGCGTCAATCCCGCGTAGAGAGTGTATGCACGATTGAGCGTGTTGTACGAGCGGTTGTAGCGGACATACGACCCGAGCACGGCTGCGATCCGGTCGGTGTTGTCGAGCGAGCGCACGAACGAGTACTGGAAGTTCGACTTCGCCTCAGCAAGATCTTTCTCCGACACGCGAGTGGCTCTTGCCTTCGCAACTGTCTTGAGGATTTCGTCGCGGACATAGGCGATGTCCTCGGCCTTCTTTACGCGGGCGAAGATCGTGAACAGCTCAGGGTCGGCGTTGCTGCTGTTGCCGGCGCTAAGCCCGTCGACCTTCTGCTCGCGCTGAACGAGCTTCTTGAAGATCTCGGACGTTGGCCCGAAATACAGTGTGGACACCATGGCGAGCGCCGCATTGTCGTTGACTGTCTCGGAGAACGCGGGATTACGGAACGACACCGCGAGAAAGGGCAGTGTCGGGCTGGACCATGGGACGTGTGCGTACTTCGGCCCGGTGGGCGGCGGCTCCTTCGGGATCGTCACCGAGAACGTCCCGCGCTTCCAGCCGCCCCAGTGCTTCTCGACGAGGGGGATGACCGCTTCCGGAGTAACGTCGCCGGCCACGATGATCGTGGTGAACTCGGGGCGATACCATCTGTCGAAGAAAACCTTCGAGTACTCGAACTGCGTCGGCATGTTCTCGATGTCGCGGATGAAGCCCATCGTCGTGTGCTTGTAGGTGTGGGTCGTGAAGGCGTTGTCGCGCTGCACCTCGAACAGCTTCTGGATCGGGTTCGCCGAGTTCTTGTTGTACTCGCCGAGCACCGCGCGCGACTCGGTCTTGAAACCGTCCTCGGAGTAGGTGAGGTTCTGGAACACGTCCGCGTACATGCGGAGCATGGTCTCCAGGTCTTCCTTGGCGAAGGTCGAGTGGTAGTTGGTGAAGTCGTCCGACGTGAAGGCGTTCGCGCGCGCGCCCGCCTTGACGTTGATCTCGTTCATCCGGTCCTTCGTGTGCTCCTTCGTGCCGTGGAACCACATGTGCTCGAAGAAGTGAGCGAATCCCGACTTGCCCGGCTCGACCTCGTTGCGCGACCCGGTCT
>DASQFN010000076.1 GCA_035633115.1 Gemmatimonadaceae bacterium
AAGCTGGTCGAGCGCGCAGAGGCCGGAGAGGAAGTCGTCATTGCCAGGGCCGGCAAGCCGGCTGCGAAGCTTGTGCCGCTGACCAGGGTCGGTGGCCGTCGTCGGCTCGGTTTACTGGACGGCAAGTTCAAGATTCCGGACGACTTCAACGCCCCGCTGCCCGAATCGGTCCTGCGCGCATTCGAGGCCAAGAAATAGTGCGGTTGCTGCTCGACACGCATTTGTTGTTGTGGGCCGCCGCCCGCAGCAAACGGTTACCGCGCGAAGCGCGTGTACTGATCGAAAACGCCGCCAACGAAGCCTATTTCAGCGCGGCGAGCATCTGGGAACTCGCGATCAAGATCTCGCTAGGGCGCAAGGACTTTCGCATCGACCTTGCCGCCCTGCAGACGGCCCTTCCCGAGATGGGGCTGATAGAGCTGCCGGTGACCGCCGTGCACGCTGCCGGCATCACCAAGCTCCCGCCCATTCATCGAGACCCCTTCGACCGGCTGCTGATCGCGCAAAGCATCGCGGAGCCGCTCACGCTGCTGACGAATGATGCCCTGCTTGCGCGCTATTCGGATGGCGTCCAGGTGGTTTGACGGCTGCAATTCGCTCCATTGATTATTACGAAACCGGATGACAGTCCGGTTTCGCTCGACGCTCCCCTCGCGATCCCATTTCGCGCGGAGCGCCTCGAAGCTCCCCTCTCCTCCGGGCTAATCATTACCCACATTTTTTCTGGGTTGAGAGAGGCCGGGTTGTAGATGTGGTTTCATGATTCGATACATTTCGGTTATTGGGATCAATTCTTGGAATCCTTGCCACAATGTTTTGCTACCGGGTTCACCATCGCCAGTGCGCCCGAGGAAGCCGCCGAGGCGCGCGATCCAACGTATAGCCTGCCTCAGCGGCGGCGGCCTGGCGGGCGGCACCGGCGTGCGATGAATGCGGCAATACAGCGCCTCCCATTCATCGTCCTGCAGAATCGCGGTGCAAGCCATCTCGGGCACCAGCCGCGCGAGCAGGGTGGCATACAGGATACGCCAGGCAATCACGGCATATATCGTGAGCAGCCGCTCAAGGCGCTCGGCGGACTCCAGTTGTCGCATTTCGATGCGACAGCCGCTCTTCAAGATCTTGTGCCACTGCTCGATGCCCCAGCGCGCCGCATACCACTCCAGGCGCTCGAGCGCCTGCTCGGCCGAGGTGACGGGCACGCTGGTGAGCAGTTTCCAGTCAAGCGGCGCCACCCCAGCAGGTGGCTCAGGCTCATAGGCCCACACGCTCCACAACGCGAGGGAGCCAAGCCCCTGCCCCGAGCCATTGCGGGGACCCTTAAGCGTGAGTGGGCAGGCGCGGATCTCGAGCTTCGCCGTCCGGGCTTTGCGCTTGCCGCTTGCCGGCAGCGCCAGTTGCTTGTGCGCCACCACGGGCGCTACCGCCAAGGTCGCGAAGACCTGCGCCTCGGGCCCTTTGACGTTACGATCCCACGCCGCGCGTACCAGCACGTCCACGCCCAGCGCCTGCGCTTCAGTGAAGAACTCGAAGACATCGCTTTCGCGATCGCCAACACTCACCAAACGCGTGCCCGGCAAGCGCGCTTTGAGCCCCGCCACCGCCTGCACGCTGTCAATCCACTTGTAGCTTTCTTTATCTTCAATCGCCCGGCTGCGGCGCGTTGCACGCTGCTTGGGTTTGTTCACATCACGCGCCCACAGCCGCAAGCTCAGAACACCCAAGGGCAGGCGCTGCGGCGTAAAAGCAAGCGTACCGTGGAGAATCATGCCGTGCCCCCCCTTCGCGTGCAGCGGCCCCAAGCCCTCGGTGGCCAAGTGCGTCGAGTAATCGATGAAGGTCGTGTCCTGCACCGCCAGTATCACCTCCTGCCCCTGCATGCGCCCAAGACTCGACACCACGTGCGGCGCGAGAATCTTCTCGTGCGCAATGTCGGCGTTGTCAAAGAAACGATAAGCCGCTTTGAGCGTGGCGCCATCTTCAAGTGCCTGCGGCAACGACGCTTCCGGACGCTCTGCGAGCTGACGCGCCAGCTGCACCAGTCGCGCCGTGCGCCGCGCATCACCCAGCTCGGCCGCGCCGAACTCCGCCTGCGCCCAGTCTTCCTCGTCGGTGCTCGCTTGCGCCAAGAATCAGCCTTGTCGATAAAAGCTGATCCGAAAGTTAACATCACATTAGAAAAAGTACAACCCCCTCACCACTTAACTCCACGAACTGCAACGAAAAGATGTGGGTATTGGTAAGC
>DASQFN010000077.1 GCA_035633115.1 Gemmatimonadaceae bacterium
ACGCACCACCGAGCGGCAGGGCTACGCCAACGGCTACAAACCCAAGCGGATCGACACGCCGGCGGGCACCGTCACGGTCGACGTGCCCAAGACGGCGGGGCATGATGGGGCCGCGTTCTATCCCCAGTCTCTGGAACGCGGCCGCCGATCGGTGCGCGCCGTGCTGCTGGCGGTAAGCGCTACCCCGACCACCTACGCGGCGAGGCTTGACGTTTTCCAAAAGCACCAAGGCATGAGGGCTTCGATCTGGCTTTGGGGGTGGCCGTCGATGATGGCGCGCAGAGTCTCGGCGATAAAGGCCACGGGGTTCACGTCGCTGAGTTTGCAGGTGGCCACGATGGAGGCGAGAAGCGCCCAGTTTTCGGCGCCGACCTCATGACCCGCGAATAGGGCATTCTTTCTCGTGAGAGCTATCGGCCGGATCGCGTTTTCCACTGGGTTGGTGTCCAACTCGAGGCGACCGTCTTCGAGGAACCGGGTCAGGCCGGTCCAGTGCGTTAGCGCATAGCGGATGTCGATGGCGAGCTGGGAGCCCGACGGGATCTTCGACAGCTGCTTTTCGAACCAGGTTTTCAGCGCCGCGACGATCGGCGCGGAATGTGTCCGCCGCGCGGCCAGCCGGACCTCGGGCGCCATTCCACGCACCATGGCGTCCACCGCGTAGAGGGTTGCGATCTGCCGGACGGCGGCTTCGGCGATGGGGGATTTCTGGTTCCGCACCAGCTTGACGAAGCGGCGGCGCAGATGGCTCCAGCAATGCGCCAGCGTCCACGGCCCCTCGGCCCGCTGGATACGGGTGAGCCGGTCGTAAGCTTCGTATCCATCACATTGCAGAAAGCGCCCGCGATAGCCCTGAAGGAACTCTTCGGCATAGGCGCCCGCGCGACCGGGCGCGTATCGGAACAGCACGATCGGAGGGCTGGCGCCACCATGCCCACGGTCGTCCGAAGCGATGGCCCAGAAGAATCCCTTCTTCGTTCGCCGTCGCCCGGGATCGAGCACCGGCGCCGTGGTTTCATCCATGAAGATGCGGTCGGCCGCGGCCAAGTGCTTGCGCATGTGGTCGGCGATCGGCTGGAGGTGGAAGCAGGCCCTACCGGCCCAGTTTCCGAGCGTGGCGCGGTCAAGCGTAATGCCTTGGCGCCTATAGATGTCGACCTGCCGGTAAAATGGAATGTGGTCCCCGAACTTCGACACGATGACCTGGGCGATCAGCGCCTCGGTCGGCAGCCCGCCGGGCACGACATGCTCCGGCGCATGGGCCTGCGCCACCGCACCGGAGCAGCGGCGGCAGGCATACCTGGGGCGGCGCGTGACCAGCACGCGGAACTGCGCGGGTATCACGTCCAGCCGCTCGGAAACGTCCTCGCCGATCTTCGCCATCTCACCACAGCCGCAAGGGCACAGCGTGCTGGCGGGTTCGATGACACGCTCCACCCGCGGAAAATGAGCGGGCAGATGGCCCCGGTTGCGATTCCTCGGGCGGGCTTCGCCAACCGGCTTGCCCCTGAGCGCCGCTTCGGCCTTTTCCTGCGCCGCATCCAGCACGCCCTGCGCCAGTTCCACATCTTCCAGCGGCAGGTTGTATTGCTCGGGGCTGAGCTTCTCGGACTTCGCGCCGAACTTCTCGCGTTGCAGATCGGTCAGGATGCCTTCCAGCCTGCGCCGGGCCTCTTGCGACTCCGCAAGCGCCGCCTCGGTCTCGGCCAGACGAGCCTTCAGCGAAGCATTTTCACGAGAGAGAGCAGCGGAGTTCATCCGTCTTTTCAACCATATGACGGCCCGATCCGCCACGCGGAACCGCCACCCGAGTCATTCCGCCGCGGTCATCCCGCAAGCTGCGGACGCCGCACCCGCTCGGGTCTAACCAACCGCCAGCAATCCGGGCCTTCGCATCATCGCTGCGCCGCTTCCGGCCCGTTGGCCCGCCGATCACCTCGA
>DASQFN010000078.1 GCA_035633115.1 Gemmatimonadaceae bacterium
GAAATCCGCGAAGCAGGCCGTGCCGTTGAAATGTGCCACGTCTTGCCCGCGAGCACGCAACCGCGAGCCACCCGCAGGCAGGCGGTTGCGGTACGTCGTGCGCTCCAGACGGTCGCAGAGCACAGGGTGACCTTCGAGGCACGACGGGCAGACGCCGCACGCGGGCGCCCAGCAGAAAACGACGTGGTCGCCCGCGCGCAGCCGAGTCACGCCTGCGCCCACTTCGCGCACTACGCCTGCGCCTTCGTGCCCGAGCACGAGAGGCGTGCGCGCAGGCCAATCGCCGCGCGCCGGATGCAGATCGCTGTGGCAGACCCCGGCGGCCTTCAACTCGACCAGCACCTCGCCCGCGCGCGGAGCTTCGAGTTCGGCTTCTTCAACCGAGAGCGGCGCGCCCTGCTCCCACAAGATGGCGGCTTTGATATTCATCGAGAGTTGTCAATCGAGAGTTAGAACTCGTTTCAAAACTGCCACAGAGGCACAGCGCGGCTTTTAGCCGCAACCAAAGGGAACGATCCACTAAATTTACACGAAAAGACACCAAGGACATTTCGTGTTAGTTCGTGTGATTTCGTGGATCGTTGTTTCTGCCAAAACTTTGCCCTCTTTATTTGTCCTTCTCTGTGTGTCCGTGCCTCTGTGGCTAATTGAGTTTTGTAATTGCTCTTATCGTTCGTCAGGCCTTTCCGGCGAGTGCCGTAGCGATGCGCGCCAGCCACGTCACTCGGCTTTCGAGCGTGGCGAAACGCGGGTCGTCGGTCTGCCCGCGATGGTAACGGTAGAAAATCTGTTGCAGCACGACGGCAAGTTTGAAGACGGCGAACACTTCGTAGAAAGTGACGTTGGTCAAATCGAGTCCTGTCCGCTCGCCGTAGCGTTCGAGAATCTCCGCGCGCGTGAACCAACCCGCTCGATGTGTGACGGAGGTCACGGCATCGTGCTGCGACAGCGTCGAGGTGTGCACGCAGTAGCAGAGCAGGATGCCCAGATCAATGAGCGGGTCGCCGACGGCGCTCATCTCCCAGTCGAACACGGCGACGATGCGCCCAATGTCGCGCGCGTCCAGCATCACGTTGTCGAGCTTAAAGTCACCGTGAACCACAGTCGGCCTAGCCGGGTCGGGCGGCAGACGTTCCGCCAGCCACGCCGCGAGCACGTCCATCTCTGGCAGCTCGCTCGTTTGCGATCCACTCCAGCGCTCGCTCCACCCTCTCACCTGTCGCTCAACGAACCCGGCGGGCTTACCGAGGGTGGTCAGCCCGTCAGCGGCGATGTCCACCGCATGCAGTTCGGCGAGCGTGTCCACCAAACCTTCACTGACCCGGCGACGCTCTGCGGGTTGATCGGCTAGCTCCGGGGGCTCGTCATAACGGACCACAAGTCCGTGCCTTCGTTCCATGATGTAAAAGATTGAACCAATGACGCTCGCGTCTTCGCAGAGTGCAAACGGTTGCGGCGCGAGCGAGAACACCGGATGCACAGCTTCGAGAATACGATATTCGCGCGCCATGTCGTGGGCCTTGGGAGGCACAGGCCCGAACGGCGGTCGGCGCATCACGAACTCCTGATCGCCGCAGCGCAGCAGGTAGGTTAGGTTCGAGTGGCCGCCGGGAAACTGCTCGACCGTCATCGGCCCGGCGTCGTCGAACTGCCCTCCCAACACGGCGGCCAGTTTCGCGCGCGCGTAACGTGCGAGCGAGTCCCAATCAAGCTGCTCGCTAGCGCGCACAGGCTTCGTGTCCGACGAATCAGGCGTCACGCCGTGCGAGGGAGAGAGTTCTTTGACTGAAGGGGGCGCGTCACTCATCGATTAATCCCGTCTCCGCCTCGCAGCATCATTCAAATCGAGTGGAAGGGCAGAGTTGAGAACACCACAGAGACACAAAGAAGACAGAGGTAGCGGAGAGAATGATTTGAAACTCTGTACACAGATGATGGCACGCTTGCGAGAATGCCCCTCTGTGAACAAGTCCATAGGTTCTTGTTTGCTGAGATGTGACCATGCAACAGTCCCGTTAGGGACGGAATGTTTATAGAACAATGAACTCTGAGATATTTCCACCAGCTCCGTTAGGAGCGAAATGTCATTGCTCGACTTGCTCATCGCGGGAACATTTCGCTCCTCCGGAGCTGGGTCATCGGATTGGTGGCCGTGACTATAAACATTCGGCTCCTCCGGAGCTAAGCGTGGGGCCACAACATTGACGTTGACCTGTACGGGTTTGGTTGCGGCTCGAGCTCCTCTTCTCAGTGCCTGCTTTTCCATACGCTCACTGACATATGCTCTATGAACGAAAAATGATGCACGTGGTCGTGCCATGTGCGTAGAGCTTTCCGCGCTCGTCCTCAATTCGGCCCGCGGCGGTGGCAGTGCGACCGCCGACGTGAATCACCTTTGCCTCGCAGCGCAGGCACCCCGTTTCCGCCGTCATCGGGCGGATGTAGTTGACCTTGATCTCCAGCGTCGTGTAGCCCGCACCGGCTGGGAGAGTCGAATGGACGGCGCACCCCATCGCCGAATCGAGCAGCGTCGCCGCTAACCCGCCGTGAACGACACCAATTGGGTTGTAATGATACTCGGCGGGTTCGACGGTAAAGACTGCACGGCCTTCGCTCAGTTCGGTGATATTGAAGTTCATCAACGCACCCATCGGTGGGCGCGGCAATTCGCCCGCGACGATCTTTTGCAAGTACTCAAGCCCGCTCAAATTTTGCCCGTCCTGCGCCGGGTTTCGCGGTTCCTCCCAAGTGATCGTCCGCGTCCTCTCTTTTGTAATACTCATAACCAAACAAACTATTTCGTGTCTTTTCGTGGATCGTCTGTTTTGTCTCTGTACCAATATTGCAAGTTTCGATTTAGTGATACTTTTCGGCGCGTCCTCAAACGTAGTAGCGCACCAGCCACTCCGCCACGCAGCAGGGCCTATCGCCGCCGTCGCGCTCGACCGTCACGCCCCACGTCGCCTGCACGCCGCCTTTAATCTCTTTCAGCGCCACCAGTGTGAAGCGCCCGCGAATGCGCGACTGGGCGGGCACTGGGCGCACGAACCGGACGCGGTTCAGCCCGTAGTTGATACCCATCCGCACTCCGCCGACAGACATCGCCAGCTTGCCGAGTTCGCTCAACAGCGAGAGGGTCAGGAAGCCGTGCGCGATTGTCTCTTTGAATGGTGACTCACGGGCGGCGCGCTCCTGGTCTGTGTGAATCCACTGCCGG